>JAYELZ010000276.1:14167-28239 GCA_034717835.1 Chloroflexota bacterium | reverse complement strand
GCCGTCCACATAGATGTAGAGCAACGTGTTAGCCGGGGCAGTCCCGCTCACGCGATCATTGGCCTCGTCGAACTGGAGTTCCATCGCCGGGATATGAACGGTCTGATTGAAGCCGGCCGCCGATTGCGCCTGCAATTGGTCGCCGGTTTCGATCTGCTCATTTTCATTCCAAAAGTGGTTCCACCCAGCCTGCCCGATGGGATCATCGGACGTCCCGGTCAGTTGGGCCTTGAAGCCGCCGCCGCTATCGCGCAGCGTAAGCGTATAGGCCGTGCCGGGTGGGCCAAAGAGAGCCAGAGTGCCATTGTAATCCGGCCAGACCCTGACGCTATCCACCTCCTGGTAGATGCGCTCCGCATAATCGTTCGCCGTGCGGTGGCTCACTTCGTAGCCCACCGCGTTGCGCACGTCGAAGCCGGCCGGCGTGGCGGTGAAGAGGCTGTTCGCCGTGACGAGTGTGTTGAATTGGCCCGCCACAGGGTAAAGTTGACTCGCCTGCTGGAAGTCCTCCCATTGCGCGCCCCAGAGTTCCACCCGGTCGCTGGGCGTCTCCACCGAACCGGTGAACCGGTCGGCGGCGGTATCATGTTGCACGGTCATGGTTTGCACGGCCACCACGCCCTGCCAGGCGTAGCTCTCGCTCTCGACGGTGACGATGTCGCCGGGCGCGATGTCTGGCAGGCCGTCGTCTTCGTTGAAGGAGTACCAGCCGTACCACTCCATCCCTTTGGAATAGGTGGATTCTGAACCCGAAGCGGCGCTATAGAGCGTGAGCGTCACCGGCCAGCCCTGGGACAGATCGCCGGGCGGGGAGACGCCGCGCCCGTAGACCTCATTCCAGGTCTGGTGGGCCTCGACGGAACCTTGCGCCGGCGCCCACAGGTTGAGGTCGTCCCCCTCGGCGTCGGCGATATAGACGCCGGCCCAACGGCCGGGCATGATGTCGGCAATTGCGCCGAACTCGAGGGTGTAGACGCCGGTAGCGTCGGCTGTAGTGGTCGTCTGTACGTTGCGCCAGCCCAGCGGTGTCAGGTTGGCGGTGTTACCACGAACAAGGGCGCCGGCCTCTGCCTGACCGGTGACGCGGTCGTTGCCGGCGTCCACGTAGGGGGGAGTGAGGTGATCCACTGTGCGGCTCAATACCGGGCCGCCGGTCACTTCAACGACGACGATGTCGTCTTCTTCAATGTCAGCTGATGGTGACATCCAGTACCGGCCAGTATCGGCGTCGGTCGTGTCGCTCTGCTGCCACCTGACCGTCGTGGTATCGGAATAGACGGTCGCCGTCACCACTACTCCCGGCGTGCTCCAGCCGCCCAGACCGTTCAGGGGGAAAGGCTGGAGCACCAGCCGCTGGGCGTAGACTCGCCGGTACATCTCGACGCCGTTTTCGACGTAGGCCACCACGGCCGTATCTTCGGCGTAAAAGTCCCGGACACCGGTAAAATCGGCGCTGAAGTTGCCGGAACCGTCAGTGCTGACCGTCTGGCTATAGGAGGTCATCGCCGGTTCGTCCCCGCCAGTATAGACGGTGACGCTGATGGAGGACGAGACGCCGCCGATGGCGCCGGAGACGACGTCGTTCACCACGTCAAGCTGCCCGCTGATGGAGCGCAGCGTGACGCTGGCCTCCTGGACGCCGTCGCTGTAGATGACCACGGTCTCGCCGCCGTTGAGATTCGGGCGGTCGCCATTGCCGTCGTAGAGCGTGGTCCAGAAGAAGCCCTTGCCGTCGGCCAGGGCGGCGCCCTGCTGCGCGCCTTCCACGGTGACGGTGGCCGTCTCGCCTGCACCGACCACGCCCCAGACGCGGTCACTGGTCAGAGAGACGGCCAGGTCCGCGCTGCCGGGCAGTGGCGGGGTACTTAACAGCCCATTGGGCGCGCGGTGACCAGGGGATGCAAAAAGTGGCGCGCCGCCGGTGGCCCATGGAAGGTGAGTGGCTGGTTGGCGGTCGTGAGGTGCTGCGAAGTTGGGGGGGAGTTCCCTGTTGGGTAAAGCGGATTGTTTCTCAGGGATTTGTTTTTCAAAGGATGTGAGCACGCGCGCTTCCTGCGCTGGCTGTGCGAGCAATCGTTGGTGTTCAGCCACCGGGAGAACTACAGTAGCGTCATTGAAGGGCACGGCTGCGATTGCAGGAGGCACAGGGTCGGTGAATGCCAGTAAGCTCAAGATAAAACCTATACTAAGGAATATGGGCCAGATAATTCGAGTGATCTTGTTACTGTTCTGTGGCGTGTTCATCACGACTACCTCCTGGGTGTTATATAGATTAGAGCGCACATACTACGACTTTACTTTTCAGTGAAGTCATACCTCTATTGTAAGTATTTTCAGAACCATTGTCAAGCAATTTGGAGGATACGTCTAAAGTCGAAGGTCAAAAATCGAAAGTCGAAAGTTGAAGCTACTGGAAAAAATAAGTATTTTGCCCCAAAGGTGCTGAGACGCTAAGACGCTGAAACGCTAACTTTCCCTTGCGGCTTATTCTCCCTCAGATATAATCAGAATGTTGTACGCTAACGTGATCCAGCTTAGAGCCGGAGGAAATGCTTTTGCGAACACTCTATCAGACGCTCATGGATAGTGAGATGGCGCGCTTGCGGGTGATTGCCCGTCAATGGGGCGTGGAGCTGGTAGGGCAACGTCGGCCCGATTTGGCCGCGGAGCTATCCGAAGCGATGGCGCGGGCCGAGGCGGTGGAGGGGGCGTGGAACTCGCTCTCTGCAGAGGCGCGGGCGGCATTAGAGGATCTGTTACGTCGGCAGGGTGCGTTGCCCTGGGCAACTTTCACGCGCCGGTGGGGCCGTGTGCGCACGGTCGGCCCCGGCCGGCTGGAGCGCGAGGAACTCTGGCGGGAACCGATCTCGCCGGCTGAGTCGCTCTGGTATTGGGGCTTTTTGCAGCGCGTCTCTTCTTTGGATACGAGTGGGGTTTCCCACGAGCTGGCTTTTATCCCCGAAGCGCTCTCGCTCTATCTGCCAACTCCACCCCCGTTAGATATTCCTTTGCCGGAGTCTACGGCGCCGCCATTGATTACTCTGCAAAATGGCGGGCTGTTGGTTGATGACCTCGTGGAGTTCCTTTCCTACGTGCAAAATCAGGCGGTCCGTCCCAGCGCGACTGGTGCTTGGCCCGCGCGTCAGCGTGATAGTTTGTTGAGGCGATTCCATCCTCCGGCCGTAGCGCGTTTGGAATTAGTGGCAGCATTGGCCTATGAACAACAGTGGGTCCGGTTGGATGAGCGCGAGCTGCTCCGTCCAGTCCCGAAGGCGATGGTGGCTTGGCTGCGGGCGGAGCGCGAGCAGCAGTGGGCGGCGGTGGTGCGCGCCTGGGAGGAGAGCGTCCACTGGAACGATCTGCAGTTGGTGGCGACGCTCCGCCCTGATCCCCTGCGCGGTTGGCCCAATGATCCGGTTGCCTCGCGGCGCAATGTGTTGCAGCTCCTGCGCCGTTGCATTCCTGGTGTTTGGTATCCGCTGGCTGCTTTTGTAGACCACGTGCGCGAGCATTTCCCTGATTTTTTGCGTCCCACGGCCGATTATGACAAGTGGGATTTGCGCGATGCGTTGACCGGGGCTTCCCTGCAAGGTTTTGAGGCCTGGAACGCCGTGGAGGGCGCGCTCTTAACCACGCTGTTGGTGGAGGTGTTGGCCTGGCTGGGTATGATAGAATTGGGCAGCAATAATCCACATTTACCTCCACATAGTTTTTGCTTGAGCGCACGGGGGGCGGCTTACTTGGATTTGGGAGATTGGCCGGTACCAGTCGCTCCGCCGGTGTCGGAAATCAGACCGGATGGGCTGCTCTGGGTTCCGGCCGCCCGGCGTTACGAGCGTTTCCAATTGAGCCGGGTGGCAACGCCGCTCTCCAGTGAGCGGCCCGGTTGGTACGCTTACCGGTTAACGCCGTGTTCGCTGGCTCATGCACGACAGCAACATATTTCAATGGAGCGGATCGGTGAATTTTTAGCCACGACCACTGCTCAACCTTGGCCCGCGACCTGGCGCAAAGCGTTGGAACATGCTTATCGCGCTGGAGAGCAGGTGAAATTGGAGCAGCTCTGGGTGTTGCGGGTAGAAGATCCTGAGCTACTCACTTACGAGGAGGTACAACCCTTGCTTCAGGAACGTTTAGGGCCGCGCATGGCTCTGGTGCGCTCCGCTGAGCGGGAGACGTTGCTAAAGGCGCTCTTGCAGGCAGGATTGTTGGCGGAAGTCAAGAGTTGAAGGTTGCAAGTCAAAGATTGAAGGTCGAATGACTGCCTAACGACTACCCGACTACTGGACTACTGGACTACTGGACTATCTAACTAAATCAAAGGAGTTATAAAATGCACATTGGAATTCCTAAGGAACGGCAGGCTGGTGAAGAACGGGTGGGGTTGATTCCCGCCGGGGTAAGTTTGCTGACTAAGGCCGGGCATACTTGTCTCGTGGAGCAGGGGGCTGGGGCCGGGGCCGGTTTTGATGATTATGATTACGAGCGGTTGGGTGCGCGGATAGTCGCCACTGGAGAAGAGGTCTACGCTGACTCCGATATGCTTCTCAAGGTATTGCGTCCCACCGTGGAAGAGATTGCTTGGATGCGGCAGGGGCAATTGTTGTTGGGTTTCTTGGGCTTGATGGCCGCTCCCTCAGAGGAAATCAAAGCCTTGGCTGCTCATCGGGTGACGGCCGTGGCTTATGAACTGATTTCCCTAAATGGAAAAGAGTTTCCTATCCTCCAGACGATGAGCGAAGTTACCGGGCGGATGGCTCCTTACATCGCTGGGTCGTTGTTGATGCGCCCTAATGGCGGACGCGGCACGCTCCTCAATGGGGTGCCGGGCGTCTCTGCCGGCGAGGTGGTGATTTTGGGCGGCGGCGTGTTGGGCGCCAATGCAGCCCGCGCGTTCCTCGGCTTGGGGGCCAAGGTCTTTGTGCTCAGCCGCAGTCTGGCTAGGCTACGGCGGTTGGATGCTCTCTTCCAGGGACAGATCACTACCATGATTTCTCATGATTTTAACATTGCCTATCTAATCCGTTTTGCCGATGTGGTGATTGGCGCGGCGCGGGTGCCCGGTAAACGGACCCCCATTTTGCTCACCAGAGATATGTTGCGCACGATGCGGCGCGGGTCGGTATTGCTGGACTTTTCCATTGATCACGGCGGATGCTCTGAGACCAGCCGTCCCACCACTTTTGATAATCCCACTTATATTGAAGAGGATGTGGTGCATTATTGTGTGCCCAACGTGCCCGGGGCGGTGCCGCGCACCTCCACCCACGCTTTTAACAACGCCATCTGGCCTTATATCAAGAAGTTGGTGGAGAGTGGGCCGGCCACCACGTTTGCCCAGGAACCAGAGGTGAAGCATGCGGTGGTGCTCCGCAATGGCGATATCGTGAATGCGGATTTGGCCGCCGAGCAGTAGGAGTAGCCGCTTATGAGCTGGCAAAGTGAATACCGGCGTAAGCGTGTCACCGCGGCGGAGGCGATTGCCGCGACGGTTACTTCTGGCGCGCGGATCTTTCTCACCGGCAATTGTAGCGTGCCGACGCTCTTGGTGGAGGCGTTGGTGGCTTACGCGCCGCAGGTAGAGGAGGTGGAGCTCGCGCAGGTGTTGACGGTCGGTGAGGCTCCGTGGGCTGCTCCGGCATTGGCCGGCCATCTCCGCGCCAACTCGATGTTCGTGGGGCCGAATATGCGCCAGAGTGTCTGGGCCGGGCGGGCGGATTATACGCCGGTATTGCTCTCGGAGTTCCCCACGCTCTTCAGGGACGTTTTGCCGGTGGATGTGGCCTTCGCGCACCTCTCCCCGCCAGACGCGGAGGGCTTTTGCTCTTTTGGCTTGGAGACGGGGTTGGCTAAGACGCCGGTAACGGCAGCGGACGTGGTGGTAGCCCAGCTCAACACGCAGATGCCCCGGCTGCGGGGGGACACCCTCATTCACGTCAGCGAGCTGGATTACATTGTGGAGGCCGATACACCTTTGCAGAGCTTCCAGATGAGCGCAGTGGCCGCCGATCCCGTGGTCGCCGCCATCGCCGGATACATTGCCACCTTGATTCCTGATGGCGCGACGTTGCAGATGGGCATCGGGGCGGTGCCGGACGCGGTGCTGGGGTACTTGGAGGATAAGCAAGATCTAGGCGTGCATACTGAGCTCTTTTCGGATGGCGTGCGGCAGTTGGTGGAAAAGGGCGTCATCACCGGGGCGCGGAAGACGTTGCATCCGGGCAAGATCACTGCCGGGTTTGTTTTAGGTTCCCGCGAGCTCTACTCCTGGCTAGATGATAACGCGCTGGTCGAGCTCTATCCCACCGAATACGTCAACGATCCCTGTATCATCGGGCAGAATTACCGGCAAGTAGCCATCAATGGGGCTATCGAAGTTGATCTCACCGGGCAAGTCTGCGCCGACAGCCTCGGTCATCGCATCTACAGCGGGGTGGGCGGGCAGCTGGACTTCATCTACGGTGCGAGCCGTTCCTCGGGAGGCGTGCCCATCATCACCTTGCCCAGCACGGCGCAGGGTGGTACACGCAGCCGCATCGTGACGGCGTTGGCGCCAAGCGCGGGTGTCGTCACCACACGCAACCACATCCACTGGGTGGTGACGGAGTACGGCGCGGTCAACCTCTATGGTAAATCCATCCGGCAGCGGGTGGCGGGATTGATCGGCATCGCGCATCCTCAATTCCGTGCTGGACTGCGCCGCGAGGCTAGCGAGCTGAATTATATTTAAGGGATGAAAGCGGCTATCATATTGGAGAATCGCTATGCTTGAGAAAATAAAATTAAAGAATTTTACTGCGTTTGAATCGTTGCAATTGGATTTTTCCCCAGGGGTTAATCTATTTATCGGCGCAAACGGGACAGGAAAGACGCACCTTTTAAAGTTACTCTATGCAGCTTTAAGCACGCAACGCGAGACGCGGAAAAAGGAATCTTTTGAGCGTAAATTAGCCAATGTTTTTCTGCCACAGGGTAAGCGCTTGGGACGTCTCGCTCATCGTGTCAAAGGCGGCGCTACCTGTGAAGTCCATATTATTCGAGATGGGAAGGTACTGAAATTTCAATTTACTAATCGTTCCCAGCGACAGCTTAAGGGATATCAGAACCAATGGGAAGCTGCACATTCAGCGGTCTATATTCCAGTGAAAGAGATGTTGGCCGATGCTCCCGGGTTACTCTCCCTTTACAATGAACGGCAACTTCATCTGGAGGGGATCTACCCAGATATTGTCCAGAAAGCTTTTCTCCCACCACTTAAAGGTCGTCCTTCCGCGCAAAGAAGAGAGCTGTTGGAGCTGCTACAACAGCTCATGACTGGCAAGGTGACGCAAAAAGGAGAGCAATTCTTCCTCCAGGATGAGCGGGGGGAGCTGGAGTTCTCGTTGGTAGCTGAGGGGTTGCGTAAGTTGGCGTTACTCTGGCTGCTGGTCCAAAATGGCAGCCTGCTTAAAGGGGCCACTCTTTTCTGGGATGAACCGGAAGCCAATCTTAATCCCTCCTTGCTGAAAGAATTGGTGAAAATCCTTTTGTACTTGCAACGGGAAGGAGTTCAGATTTTTATTGCTACGCATAGCTACGTGCTCTTGCAACTTCTTGAGCTACAAGGGTTGGATAACGACAAGGTTCGCTTTTACTCCTTTAAACGCGATGAGAAGGGTAAAATTATTGCGGAGGATAGTCAACAATATCAAGACGTACAAGACAATGCCATTGGTCAAGCCTTTGATGATATTTATAATAAAAAATTAACGCAATTGGGACTGTAGTCATGGCGAATATTACATTAAACGAGGAACAGTTACGTTTTGAGTTCAATAACGTGCAATCCGGAGTAAAATTTGACATGCAACCACCAACTTTACCTGAGCATGACTTACTTGGTGGCAAGTTACGACCAGTAGATTTTATTATTGAAACTGCGGATAGTGTATTTTTCATTGAAGTTAAGGATCCTAAACATATAGGAGCTCGGTCCAGAGATGTTAAGGAATTTATGAGAAAAGCACGCGGCACTAGTACTGAGCTTGGAGATACTCTAATTAGTAAATGTAAAGACACTTATATTAACCGAGTTTGCACTGGTAACCAACCAGACCCCACTAAAAACCTTTTCTATTATGTCTTGATTACCGGCTTGGATACAGCGCTTTTAGTTCACTTAACAGAGCAATTACAGTCACTCCCTGTGCTAAAACCTGGTGGAGCAGAGCTGGAAAAATTGCACTCACATGATCAGCGCTGGGATTTTGTGAATGCAGCGGCGGCTTTTAACCTTCAGACCTGGCGGGCACGGTTCCCCGATTTTTTAGTAGAGAGGAAATTAGTTGAATGAGTGACTACACCGATTTCCTCCAAGTGGAGATCCATACCGGGACCATCACAGCGGCGCGACGACATCCCCGCGCGCGGAAGCCAGCGTACATCTTGACCGTAGATTTTGGCGTGTTAGGCATGAAGACCAGCTCCGCGCAGCTAACCGTCAACTACACGGCGGAGGAATTGGTGGGGCGACAGATCATCGCCGTGACCAACTTTCCGCCCAAACATATCGCCGGAGTAAAATCAGAGGTATTGATCTTAGGGGCGGTGGATGAGGAACGCGATGTGGTTTTGTTGACGCCTACTTTCGCCGTCGCTGACGGTACCCGTATCTTGTAGGCAATAGTTAAATTCTCCATTCCCCATTTTTTATTCGTTATTTTTCAAGGAGGTGCATTTTGTTTCACGCGCTGGTGGCAATCAAGCAAGTGCCGGACACTACCAATATCCGCATTGACCCGGAGACGGGCAACTTAGTGCGGGAAGGTGTGCCGGCTATCATGAACCCTTACGACGCTCACGCTCTGGCGGAAGCCGTTAAGTGGAAGCGGAAGTTGGGCGGCAAAGTCACGGTGGTCTCCATGGGGCCGCCCTCTTTCACTACCACGATCCGCGAGGCTATCGAATTGGGGGCGGATCGGGGAATCTTGTTATCGGACCGTAAATTTGCCGGCGCCGATACTCTGGCGACTTCTTACGTTTTGGCCGCAGCCATCGAGGTGCTCCATAAGGAGGAGCCTATTAGCTTGCTCTTCTTTGGCAAACAAGCTATTGATGGTGACACGGCTCAGGTAGGGCCGGGAGTGGCAGTCCGCTTAGATCTGCCCATCTTCACTTACACCACCAAGATCCGTGAAATTGATTTGGAAAATGGCTTCGTGACAGTTGAGCGACATACCGAACATTGGGTTGAAGTAGTGGAATCTCCGCTGCCCGCGATGCTCACCTGTGAGAAAGAGATTGCCGAAATCCCTTACGCGCCCTTGCCCAATCTAATCCGCTCTCTGCGCTACGAACCGGAGATTTGGACGATGAGTGAAGGCCCGCTTGAATTTGACAAGCAGCAGGTCGGCGTACTTGGTTCGCCGACCATCGTCTTCAAGATGGACACCCCGCCGCTGCCGGAACCTGGTGAGAAATTCAACGCCCGCGAGGTGGGCGTGGAGAAGGCGGTGAAGCTGGCGTTGGACAAAGCCGCCGCCGCAGGTGTACTGCAAGCAGTTTTGGGAGGTGCGCAATGACCACACGTCGTTTTTGGGTTTTCATCGAACAAGTAGCAGGTAACGTTCACCCGGTTTCCTGGGAACTGTTGGGAGTAGCTCGTGATTTGGCTTCCCAAGTGGCAGCAGCGGCAGCGGAAAAAGGCGATGAAGTGGTCGTCGAGGCCGTCTTGTTGGGAGACAAAGTGGAAGCTATCGCCCAAGAGGCTATCGGCTACGGCGCTGACCGCGTCTATCTGCTAGATGATCCCGTGGTAGCCTACTATCGTAACTGTCCCTATTACAAAGGTATCGCCGCAGTCGCGGAGAAATATGAACCGGAAGTTTTCCTCATCGGCGCGACAATTTTGGGCCGTGATTTAGCGGGCGCGGTAGCCACGGCCTTGCACACCGGTCTCACCGCCGATTGCACTGGACTGGAGATGGACGAGGTGCGCGGGGTCAAGCACAAATTGCTGCTGGCTACCCGTCCGGCTTTTGGCGGTAATATCATGGCGACTATCGTCTGCCGCAAGCATACACCGCAGATGTCCAGTGTGCGCCCCCGGGTCTTCCCCATGCCGGAGTATGACTCAGAAGCTGAAGGTGAGATCGTCCACGAACCGCTGGGAGTGACCGAAGAGGGCGCGCTGGCTTGCATTTTGGAATTTATCCATCACAAAGAAGAGAGCGTTGATATTGAGTATGCTGATATCATCGTTGCCGGCGGACGCGGGTTGGAGACGCCGGATAACTTTCAGCTTATCCAACAGCTGGCCGATGTCCTGGGTGGGGTGGTGGGCGCGAGCCGTCCTTGCATTGATGCCGGCTGGATCAGCTCCGCGCAACAGGTGGGGCAATCCGGCAAGACCGTGCGGCCCAAACTCTATATCGCCGCCGGCATCTCCGGCGCGTTGCAACACAAGGTTGGCATGCAGAACTCGGATTTCATCATCGCCATCAACAGCGATCCTCAAGCACCTATCTTTGAGGTTGCCGATGTGGGCATCGTTGGCGACCTCTTCCAGGTCATCCCGGCTATGATCGCACAAATTGAAGCTTACAAGCAGGAGGCGACAACATGAATAAACGCATTGAATTTGATGCTATCGTCGTCGGAGCGGGTCTCGCCGGTTCGGCGGCCGCGCTGGTGATGGCGCGTGAAGGGTTGAATGTGGCTCTGGTAGAACGGGGCCGGAAACCTGGCGGCAAAAACTACTTTGGCGGCGGGATCTACACTCATGCCATTGCCGAGGTATTGCCGGATTTTATGGAAAGGAAGCCTAAATTTGAGCGTCCTGTGACGGAGGCCGGGTTCTGGTTCCTGGCCGAGGACGGCTTGACCAAGATGGTCACCCAGGGCGGCAAATTGAACGCAGAACCGGCTGATGCTTACACGGCCCTCCGCGCTGACTTTGACCTCTGGTGGGCTGAGCAGGCGCAAGCCGCCGGCGCGCTACTCATCCCCAAAACCACGGTAGTTGATTTTATCCGCGCTGCAGGGGGAGCGGTGGTGGGGGTGGTGACAGACCGTCCCGAGGGCGAGATCTACGCGCCGGTAGTCATCATCTCGGAGGGCGTGAACAACCTTCTCACGCAGAAACTGGGGTTGATCGACCACGATTTGGAGCCGGCGCACCAAGCATTGGCTTTCAAACAGGTTATCTCGCTTAATCCTAAAGAAATCAACGCACGCTTTGGTCTGCCGGATGCCAATCAGGGTGTGGCCGTCTCCGTGTTGGGTGACGTCTCATTAGGGTTGCCGGGCATGGGTTTTGTCTACACCAACAAAAAGACCATCTCCGTGGGTTTAGGGGTGATGTTAGACACGCTGGCCGAATATCAATTACGGCCTTATGAGATTTTGCAACGCTACCTGGAACATCCCGCTATCGCGCCGTTGGTGGCGGGCGGCCAACTATTGGAATACGGCGGCCACCTCATCCCCGAAGGCGGCTGGCACGATATGCCCCAACTCTACACTGACGGCGCTATGGTGACCGGCGACGCCGCGAGCATGGTCAACGCCTTGCACTGGGAGGGCACCAACATGGCCATTATCTCCGGCAAATTGGCGGCGGAGACCGCGCTAGAGGCGCACCAGCAGGGCAATTTTTCTGCGCGGACGCTGGCGGGCTACGAGGCGCGACTCAAGGAAGGCTTCATCCTCAAGGATATGAAGCAATATCGCCGGTTTTCACGTTTCCTGGAGACTCATCCTGAATTTATGGGAACCTACCCGGCATTCCTCAACGATGCTCTGGGGAACTTCTTCAGCGCGTATGGTAAACCCAAACGCCAGTTATTCACTGAAATCTACCAGTCTCTGACTGGCCGCCGGTCTCTCTTAGGGGCCGCGGGCGATATGCTATCTATGGGAAGGGCGGTGTTAGGATGGTAATGAAAAGAGGAGATGCGTTCAGCGTCAAGGAACTCCCGGCCCAGTTGCGCGAGAGTTTACCCGACGTTTACGTGGACGATTGGCTGGTCTCGATTAAATACTTTGTGGATGAGGAAGAATCACACCTCAAGATCAAAGAAGACGAACTCTGCGCACGTTGTGAAGGTAAACCCTGCCTCTACTTCTGCCCGGTGAACGTCTACACTCTGGGTAGTGATGGGCGTATCCAGGTGGCTTATCAAGCCTGCGTGGAGTGCGGCAGTTGCCGTGTAGGCTGTCCCTACGACAACATTGAGTGGAAATTGCCGCGTGGTGGACATGGCGTGGCTTATAAATTTGGGTAAAAACTAAATAGCATCGGGCGCTCAGGTGGATTTCTCCCTCTGAGCGCCCTTTTTTTGTCACATTCTAAGTACGGCAGCCACAGCACTCTGCTGCCAGCACAACTTTTGACTTTTGACTTTCGACCTTCGACTACGTCACCACTCCGCGTCCGGATCCGCCCACGGTTCGACGACCCGTGGGTAAGCGTGTATCTCCTCCGGGGTGAAGAAAAGTTCGACTTCCCGTTTAGCGGATTCCGCGCTGTCCGACCCGTGGAGCAAGTTATGGCGGTTGGAGAGGCCATAATCGCCCCGGATGGTACCCGGCGCGGCCTGCTTGGAATCGGTGGCACCCATCATCACGCGCAACACCGCGACAGCCTCTGGTCCGCGCACTAACAGCACCACCACCGGTGAGGATGTAATGAATTCGAGGAGCGGTTCGTAGAAATGTTTCCCTTCATGTTCATGGTAATGCTTTTCTGCCAGCTCGCGATCAATCCAGATCATTTTTAGCGCGGCAATGCGTAAGCCGCGCCGCTCAATGCGGCTGATGATGTCCCCGATGAGGCCCCGTTGCACGGTATCCGGTTTAAGGATGATTAGTGTTTCTTCCAAGTTGCTTCCTCCTTGAGTTTGTGGTGTAATTATTGACTGCATTACAAAAAAGGGCGCCGACTTCGCTCGCAGATTAAAACCAATAAATTAGTATTATCTGCATCAAGCGTTCGACTGAGTTTACAATCCGAACTGCTTACGACGCGAAGTCGGCGCTCTCTATAGTCTCGTTTGTGATATTTTACAAGCCAGCCATAGCCTTGCGATATGCTTGCAGTGCTTGTTGGGTTGAACCTTGCTTCATGTAGGCGTCTCCCAACAATTGGAGCGGCTTACTTTCCTCTGGATTAGCCTGGGTATATTCCCGTAGATTGGAAATCACATTATCCAGCAGTCCCTCTGCATGTCGCGTAAGGTACTCGTAGTGCGGGAGTGCTTCATTTTGTTTATTGCTGGCTAGAAGTGCTTGCGCCAGTTCCAGGCGAGCCGGATGATCGTTCTTGTTTGCTTGCACATAATCTTTTCTCTCCACCAGATCAAAGCTGGGAGCAATGATCTCTTTGGCCTTCTCCACCGGCGTGACTTTTGCTATCGGCTTTCGTACTTCCGGCTGTGGCAAGGGTTCTGCACTAACGGCTACCGGTGGTTCTTCAACTATGGTTGAAGGAGCTACACTTTCCTCCTTAGCTGGTTTCGGAGCTGTGGGTCTCTGTTTAAAGCTGGTGAATCCGAATGAGGGAACCAGTTTTTCTTCATGGGCCGGCGGTTGAGGTGGCTTTCTGGGTTTTCGATCTCTTGCATCAAAACTAGACCATCCGAATAACTCACCTTTTTTCTCTTCAGCGGATTCTTCCGGAGGTCTCGCTATCTCTTCTGGCGGCACGGTCTCTTTCACTACTGGTTTTGCTGATGGAGCAGGACGTTGGCGACCCATGATCTTGTCGACGCGGGCTTGCCGTTCAGCCTCAACCTGCGCGCGGAGTTCTTCCTCGGTGGGGATCGCGACTTCTTCCACCACTGGCGCAATTACTTCTGCTGCGGCTGCCGGGGTCACTTCCTCTGGTGGGGGGACGACCACGGCTTCTTCCGCTACGGGTTCCGTGGGTGGGGGAGTGCGCTTGCGGCCCATGATCTCGTCGACGCGGGCTTGTTGTTCAACCTTGGCCTGCGCGCGGAGTTCCTCCTCTTTGCCGGCGGTGAGGCTTTGGAGCCAGGTCAAGGCGTCATCTCCGGAGAGCATTTCGCCTTCGGCGGTGGGCGCAATTACTTCTG
>JAYELZ010000276.1:5750-14067 GCA_034717835.1 Chloroflexota bacterium | reverse complement strand
AGCTTGTTGTTCAACCTTGGCCTGCGCGCGGAGTTCCTCCTCTTTGCCGGCGGTGAGGCTTTGGAGCCAGGTCAAGGCGTCATCTCCGGAGAGCATTTCGCCTTCGGCGGTGGGCGCAATTACTTCTGCTTCCTCTGTCGCTGCTGGAATCACTTCCTCCGGTGGGGGGACGACCACGGCTTCTTCCGCTACGGGTTCCGCGGGTGGGGGAGTGCGCTTGCGGCCCATGATCTCGTCAACGCGAGCTTGTTGTTCAACCTTGGCCTGCGCGCGGAGTTCCTCCTCTTTGCCGGCGGTGAGGCTTTGGAGCCAGGTCAAGGCGTCATCTCCGGAGAGCATTTCGCCTTCGGCGGTGGGCGCAATTACTTCTTCTTCTTCTGTCGCTGCTGGAGCTGCTGCGGCTTTCGCTGTAACCTGGGGGACTTCTGTAGGCTCTATTTCTTGTAGCCAGTCAGGGATTTCTTCTTCCGCGGCTGCTGGCACCTCTGCCGCTGGCAGTTCCAGTTCCTCTTCTTCTTCGGCGAAGGCCGTCCACCCGAACATGGCGGCTTCTTTTTCCGGGGCGGTGGGGGCGGTCTCTTTGGCTGGCGGTCGTAGGTCGCGGAGCCAGTCGGGGGTTTCTTCTTCAGCCTCTGGCGCGGCTATCACTTCACCTTCCGTGATGGCTTCTGTAGGCTCTATTTCTTGTAGCCAGTCAGGGATTTCTTCTTCCGCGACTGCTGGCACCTCTGCCGCTGGCAGTTCCGGTTCCTCTTCTTCTTCGGCGAAGGCCGTCCACCCGAACATGGCGGCTTCTTTTTCCGGGGCGGTGGAGGCGGTCTCTTCGGCTGGCGGTCGTAGGTCGCGGAGCCAGTCGGGGGTTTCTTCTTCAGCCTCTGGCGCGGCTATCACTTCACCTTCCGTGATGGCTTCTGTAGGCTCTATTTCTTGTAGCCAGTCAGGGATTTCTTCTTCCGCGGCTGCTGGCGCAGCTGCGGTGATTTCCGCTTCTGCAGACTCCGCTGGCTGCATTTCTTGTAACCAGTTGGGCATTTCTGTGGCGGCAGGAGCTGGTTCTAATGGCGATTCCTCGGACGGAAAGAGGGATTCTGGTTCAGTTTCACCTGCGGGAGTTTGCATCTCTTGCAACCACGCTGGAATTTCTTCTGACTCAGGTTTTTCGGGGGGGGTGATGATTTCCTCTTCCTCTACTTCCTCCGTAGAGAGTGCGGCGAGATCGCCTTCTATGCCCTCTTCCAACTCTAGCCAGTCGAGGTTTTCTCCTGCTTCTCCTAACGGTCCCAAATCTTGCAGCCAATCTGGGATTTGTACTTGAGATTCTAATCCAGTGGTGATGTCTACTAAGCGCATTTCCTCAGCGCTCATTTCCGGACCTATTTCGGAGATACCAATGGAGGCGGAGGTGGCTTCTATCCGCTTGAACCATTCCGCTTCTTGATCGACGGGAATGGCGTCAGGGTCATACACTAACCGTTCTAACGATACTTCTTGCTCTGTGAGGCGGGAATGACTGCCGAACAATTGGGTGGCCAAATGATTTTCCGGATCAATTTCTTGGGCACGATTAAGGTAGTATTCGCCTTCCTCTTGGCCGCTTTGCACCCAGAGGGTCCCCAGGAGAAGATTGGCCTTAAGGTTGTAGGGGAGGTCCTGTAGTATATCTTGGCATACATCGGCGGCTTGGATAATTTCGCCGGCTCGCCACTGAGCCTCTGCTAAAGAACTCATGATATCTGCCCGGTGGATCTGCTTTTGGAGTATCTTTCGCATTTCGTTGCCGGCGCGGCGATACGCTCCCGCTTGTAGATAGAGTTGTGCCAATCCTGCTCTTGATAAGGGGACGTAGTCCGCTACTGTACCATTTACTTGGCCACGTAGCTGTGTGATCTCTCGAGCTAGGTCGGCATTGCCGGGGTCGTGTTCAAAGGCCAACTCGAAGTTCCAGAGGGCGGCTTTGGCGTCATCCAGCTGTTGGTAGGCCACGCCTAATCCTATACGTGAAAGAATATCTTCCGGGTTAGCGTTTAGGACGCGGCGAAACATATCCACAGCCAACTGAGGTTGGTCGGTGTCTAATAGCATTTTCCCCAGTAGATAGTAGGCGTCGCTGTAACGTGGGTGCTGGGAGAGTAAGTGTCGGAGATGCGCGAAAGCTTCAAGATAACGCGCTTCCTCTAGCATCTGGTCAATCTCGTTTTTGTACGCGCTTAAAGTAACCTGTGCCACGGTTTCCCTCCTTGCTGCCAGGGTTGGCTCTTATATGTTTATTTTCTCATTATGTATGTTTTAGAGGAAAAGTCAAAACGCCTCTGAGGGTTGCTTTCCGGCAGCAAAAAAGGCTCGCGGAATTACCTGCGAGCCTCTCTATGCCGGAGGTGGGAGTCGAACCCACATGAACTAATGCTCACTGCGCCCTGAACGCAGCGCGTCTGCCAATTCCGCCACTCCGGCGGGTACTGGTTCAGTAAATAAACCTGAACGAAAAAAATCATACCGCAGGTAAAGTTTTTGTCAAGCAAAGTATCGTGACTATAATACGAATAGAATTGTTGGTTAAGTTAGGCCCTTGCCATTTTGGACTGGGTAAGTTTCTAAGCGCGGTTTGTAACTAAAACTCAAATGTAACTCTACCGAAAAGAGATAGCTCACGACTGAGAGACCGAGTAGTTACTCTCGGGGAGCAGGGGGAAAGTAGCAGGGGGCTTTGATGAATCAGGGAAATTCTTCAAAACAGAACGCGACGCTGCTTTATCAACGCATCCATCAACTATTGGAGGGCGGCGAGGTGCGCAAGGCACAGAGTATCTTGCAGGCTCTGTTCCCCGTTGATCGCGCCGCAATCCTCAGCGATTTGCCGATTGATGAACGTCAGGGTCTCTTGCAAGGGCTGCCGGCGGAGGAGATTGCCGACATTTTGGAAAAAATGGAGGATGAAGAAGTAGCAGCAATTGCCGCGACTTTACCTCAAGAGGACTTGGCCGACATCCTAGATAAAATGGAGCCGGACGAGGCGGCGGATCTCTTGGGGGATTTGACGTCCGAACGGGTGTTGGATTTGTTGGCTCTGATGGCGGATAAAGAGGAAATACATCCTTTGCTCTTACATCCTGACGAAACGGCTGGCGGCTTGATGACCTCGGAATATCTGGCTCTGGGCCGTAATATGTGGGCGGAGAAAGCACTCGCGGCCATCCGCGAGTGGGGGCCAGAAGAGGATTACTACTACTATTTTGTTGTGGATACGGTGGGGCGTCTATTGGGTGTCGTCAACTTGTTGCAACTAATCAAGGCTGACCCGCAAGTGGAGGTGGAGAGTATTATGGACCGCCGTCCGCTCAGCGCGCCGGTGGAGGCCGATCAGGAGGAGTGCGCGCGCTTGATGAGTCGTTACGACTTGATGGCGTTACCCGTTATCGATGAGCAGCAGCTTTTGATGGGTGTGATTACCATTGATGATGTGGTGGACGTGCTAGAGGAAGAGGCCACGGAGGATATCCAACGGTTAGGCGGCGCGGCTCCGCTGGCGAAACCCTACCTCTTAACCTCCCCCTGGGAGATTGTGAAGAGCCGCGTTGGTTGGCTCCTGCTCCTCTTTGTCACCGGTCTGATCACCACTAATGTCCTGGAACACTTCGAGTATACTTTGCAGAAAGTGGTGGCGCTTTCCTTCTTTATCCCGCTGCTGATTGGAACAGGCGGCAACGCCGGCTCGCAGACCACGGCGACCGTTACGCGCGCGTTGGCGGTGGGCGAGGTGGAGAAACAAGATGTTTTCAAAGTGCTCTGGCACGAAGTCCGGGTGGGGTTATTGATGGGCGTATTGGTCGCCGTGGCCGGGTTTCTCCGGGCCTGGTTGGTGGGGGGAGATGTCCAGCTCGGTTTGACCATCGGCGTGGCTGTGGGAGCCATCGTTTTCTGGTCAACCTCGGTGGGTTCGTTACTGCCTATCTGCGCGTCCCTGGTGGGAGCTGACCCCGCGTTGGTCTCTGGCCCGTTGATGAGCACGTTGGTGGATGCTACTGGCCTCTTTATCTACTTGACCGTGGCGAAGATGATTTTGGGAGTGTGAGTAAGTCGGAATACCATTCCGACTTACCTTATCTTGAGGAGATTTTATGCCAACTTTGATGGACGATTTACGAAACGTAGTTCAGGTGATCGGGTTGCAGAACGCTTTTCAGGCCGCGCTCTATCCCTATCGCCGCGGACGGGTGGAGCGACGCTGGCCGGAAGCCGGACGCGCTAAGGAGAATTTGCAGACCAACGTTGTCCAATGGCGTTCCCTAGCGGGACGGGTACTGATCAACCAGTCTGCTCAGCGTGGTATCGTGGTGGAAACGGAAACTGGGGTGGTGGAGGTGCTCGTCTTGGCGGCGGACCTGGTGCGCGTTCGTTATCTGCCGGCGGAGGGGGACGCGGTTCCAGAACCGGCGCCCTATGCCCTCGCCAAGCGGCTGGAGGAGTGGGCCATCCCGGCTTTCACCACCACCCGCACGGAGGAGTACCTGGAGTTATGCACCGCCGCGTTGACGGTGCAGGTCTCGCTGGCAACGGGATTGGTGACGCTGCTTACGGCCGACGGGTGCGTGTTGCGGCGTGATTTGAGCGCGGCTCGTGGCATGGCTGGAGAGGTGCGTCACCGCGTGGCGCTGGCCGAGGGCGAGCGGCTCTTCGGTTTGGGGGAGCGCACTACGGCGGCCAAGCGACGTGGGCGCACCCATATCCTCTGGAACACCGATCCAGCGGGGTACGCGGATGGGGATGATCCGATCAATCTTAATATCCCGGTCTACGTAGGGCAGTTGGAGGCGGGTGCTGGCTGCTCCTTGACCTATTTAGTTTTCTACGAAAATCCTCACTACGCTGAGTTTGATCTGGGCCAGAGCACGCCTAACGTCGCCGCGCACCGCTTCGCGAGCGGTGAGTTGCGTTACTATGTGGCGGTTGGCCCGGTGCCCCGGCTCTTGGAGCGTTACACGGAGCTCACGGGTCGCCATGCACTGCCGCCGCTCTGGATGTTGGGCTATCATCAATGCCGCTGGTCCTACGATTCTGCGGAGCGGGTGCGGAAACTGGCCCAGGATTTCCAAGAACATGCGGTGCCCTGTGATGCCATCTACCTGGATATTGATTACATGGAGGGTTTCCGTTGCTTCACCTGGAACCGTGAACGTTTCCCCGATCTGGCGGGGCTGACAGCGGAGTTGCGCGCGCAAGGCATCAAAACTGTGGCGATCATTGATCCCGGCTTGAAGAAGGACGCGCAGTATGCGCTCTACCGCGAGGCTAAGGCGGCAGGACATCTCTGCAAATTGCCGGATGGGAGCGTTTTCCATGCGCCGGTCTGGCCGGGTCTCTGCGGATTCCCAGACTTTACGGCTCCCCAGGTGCGCGAATGGTGGGGTGAGCAGTACCGTCCCTTGTTGGAGGCGGGTGTGGCCGGTTTCTGGAACGATATGAACGAGCCGGCTGTGTTCACCAACGGCGGCGATCCGACGTTGCCGCTACCGGTCCAACACCAGTTGGAGGGACGCGGCGGCGATCACGCCGAGGCGCATAACCTCTACGGGATGCAGATGGTGCGCGCCAGCCGGGATGGCTTGCTGCGCCTCCGCCCGGCAGAGCGACCGGTTGTTATCACGCGCGCCGGTTGGGCGGGAGTGCAGCGTTATTCTATCTCCTGGACGGCGGATAACGAGAGCACCTGGTCTGCGTTGCGGCTGACGGCGCCGTTGATGTTGGGGCTGGGTCTCTCCGGCGTCGGTTTCAGCGGGCCGGATATTGGCGGCTTTGTGGGGGCGGCGGATGGCGAGCTTTTCACCCGTTGGTTGCAGCTGGCGGTCTTCATGCCGCTCTTTCGCGCGCATACTGCTAAGGGAACTCCGGATCAGGAGCCGTGGTCTTATGGCGAGCCGTATCTGGAGATCAATCGCCGCTTTATCGAGTTGCGCTACGAGCTGCTCCCCTATCTTTACACCGCCGTTTGGCAGTTGGCGCAGCGTGGCTGGCCGGTGGTGCGCCCGCTGGGCTGGCTGGATGAGTCGCTCTGGGAGGTGGAGGATGCTTTCCTCTGCGGGGATGCGCTTCTGGTGGCGCCGGTGGGTGAGGCGGGAGCTGCCGCGCGTGAGGTGACGTTGCCGGCCGGGAGCTGGTATGATTTCTGGACCAACCGGTGGCGTGAGGGCGGCGCGGCGTTCACGCAGTTCACGTCGTTGGAGACGTTGCCGCTCTTCGTCCGATCGGGGACGGTACTGCCGCTGGGCGAGGCCGGTTCCAGCGTGGAGCACCGCTTGCAGAAATTCCTCCGGCTGCATATCTACCCGCTCACCGAGGATGGCGAGGCGGTCTCCGCCCTTTACGAGGACGCGGGCGAGGGCTTTGGGTATCGGCACGGGGAGCAACGGGTGAGCCATTTTGTCATGCGTCGCGCGGCTGACCGCCTGACGATTACCTGGGAAAAGGCCGGGGAGTACGCGCCGCCTTATGAGCATATCGCGTTGACGCTACAAGGTTTGCGCCGCGCGCCCCAAAAGGTGTTGGTGGACGGGGAGCCATTTGCGCCTGTGCAGAACGATCAACTGCGCCATAGCTCGTTGCTAGGCGTGCCGCTCTTTGAAAGATTGGAGATTTGGTTGTAAATTGAGCGAGAAGGCGAAAAAGCGAGAAGGCGAGAAAAATGGGACGCAGATTAGCGCAGATAAAAGATGATTTTTTTGACTTGTCATTCCAAGCGGAGTGCGACCCGTTTAGCGGGGAGCACGTAGTCGAGGAATCTTTGCCGCCAGCTGTGGCCGGTCTCCTGACCGAGCCACCCCAGCGAGAAGGTGAGCAGGCGAGAAAGCGCTCCCCTGTCTACCGTCTACTGCCTACTGTCTACTGTCTACTGCCTACCGTCAAAAGGAGAATTATGTGGGATCAACTAGGGCTTTTTTCGGGGCCGGACAATCCGAGCACCGTCAGTGAAGTTACCGGGCAGATACGCGCTCTGCTAACCGGGGAACCTTCCTTGCAAGACCTTTGGATAGAGGGGGAAGTTTCCAATTTCTCCCGCGCCTCTTCGGGACATTGTTATTTCACCTTGAAGGATGCCGGCGCACAGATTTCCGGCGTGATCTGGCGGAGCCAAGCATCCCGGTTGCGCTACCTGCCGCAAGCCGGCGATCAGGTTGTCGCGCACGGGAAGATTGGATTGTACGAGGCCAGCGGGCGCTACCAATTTTACGTGGATCGGTTGCAACCGGCGGGGCGGGGCAATCTGGCGGTGGCCTTTGAGCAGCTCAAGGCGCGGTTGGCGGCGGAGGGATTGTTCGCCGAGGAGCGCAAACGTCTGCTCCCCGCGTTACCGCAACGTATCGGTGTCGTCACCTCACCCATCGCGGCCGCCCTCCGCGACGTGCTCAACGTCTTACGCCGCCGCTACCCGCAAGCCGAGGTGCTCTTCGCGCCTACGCAGGTACAGGGGGACGCGGCCCCGGCGCAGATCGTTGCGGCTTTGCGCGCGCTCAACGCCCAACCCGACGTGGATCTGATTTTGCTGGTGCGTGGGGGCGGTTCGTTGGAGGATCTCTGGGCCTTCAACGACGAGCGCGTAGCGCGAGCCGTCGCGGCTTCACGTTTGCCCATCATCTCCGGGGTGGGGCACGAGACAGATTTTTCGCTCTCCGATTTTGCCGCCGACCTGCGCGCGCCCACCCCCTCGGCCGCGGCCGAACTCGCCACGCCAGACCGGGTGGAGCTCCGGGCAACCATCACGCAACAGGAGGAGCGATTGCAACGTGCCGTTGATGCCGTGCTCTCCAGACGTCGCGGGGAGCTAGCGCAATTAGCGCGCGCCCTGCACCATCTTTCGCCCGTCATCCGGCTGGGCAACGCTCGCCAGCGGATTGATGGGTTGGCGCAACGGGCGGCCACGGCGTTGGCGCACCGGCTGGATGGGGAACGCCAGCAGGTAACGGCCCTCTCCGGGCGGCTGGCCGCGCTCAATCCAGAGGCCGTGCTCCGGCGCGGTTACGCCATCGTCCGCGAGCGGGAGACGGGGAAGCTGCTTACTTCGGTCGGCGCGGCCCCAGCGGGGTTGGGGCTTAATATCCAATTGCGGGATGGGGAGATTGGCGCGGTGGTGGAATGAACGAGAAAGCGAAAAGGCGAGAAAGCGAGTGAGCGAAAGAGCGACAAGGCGACTAACGGTTACTGACTAGCTGACAATCTCGGGATGGTTTCCTGACCGTGCCCGCACAGCGTGATTGGATTTTGCCAGGTGGCTCGGTCAGGAGACCGGCCACAGCTACGCGCGAAAAAAGACTACCCGACTAACGAC
>JAYELZ010000276.1:0-5650 GCA_034717835.1 Chloroflexota bacterium | reverse complement strand
GACTACCCGACTAACGACGCCACCCAGCCGTACCAGCTCACGTTATGCGGGCTTGGTCCCTGGTAAGGGCAGTTCCTGCAGGAGACCGGCCCGAGTTAACATAACCACGTAGTTGAGGGATCTCTAGTGTCTGGAGAGGGTCTCCAAGCAACGTTGGGAGATTCCTCGCGGGCGTGGCGCTAGCGCTTTGCTGGCTTGGAATGACCAGGTGGCGGGGAGGGTATTTGCCATTTGCTGATTTGCTTCCTCACTCGTACTTGAGCGCTTTGATGGGACTGAGTCCTGCCGCGCGGCTGGCCGGGTAGGCCCCGGAGACGACGCCTATCAGGATGGCGAAGAGGATGGCGAAGATGAGGAGCCAGGGCGGTGTGTGGGTGATGCTATCTGGCAGATCTTCCAGCGATCCGCCTAGCTGTTCCAGGAGCAGGCTTTTAGCCACCAGGTTGATGCCGGCGGTTAGCAGGAGACCTAACAACGCGCCGCCCACGCCGCCCAGAAAGCCGATCGTTCCCGATTCCGCTAGGAAGACGATCATCACGTCTTGATTGGAAGCCCCGACAGCCTTCATCAAGCCGATTTCGCGCGTGCGCTCATAAATCGCCATGAGCATGGTGTTGGCGATACCGAAGGCGGCTACCAGCAGCGCGACAGCTCCAATGCTGCCCAAGATGGCTTGGAGGATGCGGAAGAAGGTGTTGGCTTGTTCGATCTGCTGGCGCGCCGAATGTACCTGGAATCCCAGGGCGGTGATGGCTTGCTCCGCCTCTAACGTCCGGCGGCGATCGACGGCCTGCACGGTGACATCCTCGTAACCCTCGCGGGCTGGATCGCGGCGTTGCCCCGCTACCCAGCTGTTGTAGCCGATGACTTCCCGCAATGGCGCGTAGACGGTGTAATCGTATTGCCCACCAATGGGGGCTAAGATGCCTACGACCTGCAAGCGGAGAGTTTTCTCTACGCTGGTACCATCTTCTTGACTTATACGTTGCAGCTGCATACTCAGGTTGGCCTGGTAGAGCTCTGGTTTTGGCTGCTCGCCGGGCGCGGCGCCTGGTCTGTGAACTGCCATCATCTCCATCTCTCTTGATGGCTGGAAGAAGTTCTCCGCTACCCGCGCGCCGATCACGACCTGGCCCCGGCGCAGTTCGACAGTGCCCTGGGTTGTCTCTAGCGCCCGAAGGTGTTCCGGCTCAACGCCCACGAGCTGCCCGTAGCCGCGCCAGCGTCCGTATTCCAGTTCGCCGCCCGCCTGTAACCGTTCCAGTGGCGAGGCGCTGGCTACGCTGGATAACGCTCGAATTTCTGCCAGGGACTCCGCGTTAAGGCGCCGTTGGGTTGAGGCGGAACGCTGACTCGGTCCCTGTGGGGCGGCCATCATCGCCTGACTTTCGTAGGAGGGCATCACCCGAATCTCGGTTAGCGCACTGCCGCCCCCAATTCCCTCGGCCGCCTGCTGTTGCAGGCCCGCGCCGAGTGAGACTAGGACGATGACTGCGGCTGTCCCAATCACCACGCCCAATGCGGTCATGATGACGCGGCCTTTCATCCGTTTGAGGTTGTTGAAGACTAGAGCTAGTAAGTCCCGTGGTTTCATAGTGGGCTCCAGTTGCAGGTTACAGGTTATAGGTTAAAAGTTACAAGTTGCAGGTTAAAGGTTGCAAGTTGCAGGTTGCAAGTTAAAGGTTGCAGGTTACGAGTTGCAAGTTAAAGGTTGGTTCCGCTGGGAGAAGATAGCTTTCCGCAAAGGCGCGAAGGCGCTAAGAAAAAAATAGGTAAACGTTCAGACCTCCGAGGTTTTGACGGTAATTTGACCTGGGAAGCGAGCTGTATATCACCAGTACCTGCCACAGGAGTACCAGCTGCTAAACCTCGGAGGTCTTTGTGTGAGGGTGTTTTTCCTTACCCCCTGAACGCTTACAAAAATAGTTTTAGTAGGGCCAACAATGGTTCCGCCGAGAAAAGATATCTCACCACAACGGCACGAAGGCGCTAAGAGAAAATAAGTTTTAGGGTGACAAGATTTGACTTTGCTTATCAAGCATTAATTAGTTGAAAGTTGTTGAATAGCTCAGTGTTCTCCGTGCCTCGGTGGTGAAATGTTTGGTTTTTGCAGTAGGCTCAACTTCCAACTTCCAACTTCCAACTTTCAACTTTCGACTTTCGACTTTCGACTTTCGACTTTTGACTTTTGACTTAACTCCCCAACCCCAAGAATCCCTTGATCGCGCGCCCGATTTTCTGCCAGATCGTCTCCGGCTGCTCCTCGGCGGGATTCTCTGCCTCACTCATCCCTGGCTCTCCGGGCGCGTGTGCCTCCGGTTGGCCTTGCACTTCCAGCGTGAGCGTCTGGCTGATGCTCTGTGTCTGGTTGAAGTCATCCCGGTAAGCGATACTCAAGAGCAACTCCACCTCGCCGCTCTCTTGAGGGATTACCAGCAGATCCAACGGCGTCGAACCGCCTGCATCTAGCGGGCCGACGAAAGGCAGCCCCTCTACTGTCACCTCCAGCCCTGGGCTGGAAGGGGCAATTTCGCTGATATTGATGGAACTGCGCCCTACGTTGATCAGTTCCAGCGAGAGCGGCGCCGGTACATTGACCTGCAACACTTCTGGCTGGCGATAGAAGCCGAGCTGGAACTCAGGTCGTTTGCGGACGATGAGGCTCAGCCGTTGGATGTCACTCTGGCGAGTGGCGTGGGGATCATCATAATCTAGCGCTAACGGGAGATTGTAAGCGCGGATGGCGGCCGCGCCATCTATGAGCAGCGAGCGGGAGAGCACCACGGTCTCGCCCGATTCGATCTGGGCCACAAAGAGGACGTTCCCGGCCTTGAGCGGGATGAACGGTTCCAGGTTGGCGCCGTCTTTGCCGCCCAGGGAGAGCGTTAGCCGTTCCGCGTCGCCGCCGCCCACGTTGGTCAGGTATATCGTCAACGTAAAAGTATCTCCTGGTGAGAGGAACTCCGGCTCGGTGGTGTATTCCGAGATCAGTAATTGCGGCTCTTTGGCTAGACTGGTGTTGATATCCACCCCGACGTTCTGTTGATCGCTATATCCGCCACCGCTGTAATCCGCGTATTCCAGGCCAATCATCAGATTCTGCCGCCCGCCGCTATCCAAACTACCCAGCACCAGCGGCAGCGTCACCGTGGCTGCTTGCCCTATGCGGATGAGGTCGGTAGCTACCGTATCACCTCCGGAGGCGGGGATCGCCATCTCGCTCGAGGCGCAGGTGGCGAAGACGTTGAGCGCGGTGCGGCGTCCGAGGTTGACCAGTCGCAGCGTCAGGCTGAACGGCTCGCCAGGAATCAAGATGCGGGGGGAGGTTACCGCTGTTTCAATGATCACCTTGGGCTTGCCGGCGGAACCCCCGCCGCTGCCACTGCTCCCGATAATTTCCACTGGAATGCTTCCCGAATAATCGTAATGATCTCCGGCCCAATCATTGGCGCTCATGGAGACTTGGAGCTGATGTACGCCGCCAGAAAGTTGGGCTGGCGCGCGCATCCGCTGCGTGACGACGGCGGTATGATTGATCGGCAGCTGCCAGAGGTTGTGTCCCTTCTCGCCCAGCGGCAGGAACATTCCCCCAGGAAAGATGACCAACGTGTTCTCACCGGCCCGGCTGCCGTTATTGTAGAGCTCGATGCTGACCACGAATTCCTGGCCCGGTCGCACCTGTTCAGGCTGCACGTTATAGTTGCGGATGGTGAGGATGGGCCGGCCTGGTGGTGGCGGTTCTGCTGGCTCTTCAGGTGCAGGCGTCGCCGGGGGCGTGGTGATGGTGAAGGCGCCCAGTAGCACCGCCGGCATTGGATGTCCGTCATTAACTTCCAGGTCGTAAGTGGCTGGCGGAACCTGGGCTGGCACCTGGGCCGTCAATGCCTGCCCGTTGATGAAAGTCGTGGGTAGCAGTCCATAGCCGACTAATCGCACCACGCAATCGCTGTTGAAGCCGGTGCCGTAAAGGCTCAATGTGCCACCGGTGGCATTACTCATCGTCGCCGGTTCCACCCGCGTGAGCGTGATCAGCCCCGGCGTAGGGGAGGGCGTCGGTGTGAGAGTGGGCGTGGGGGTAGGCGTGGGAGTGGGTGAAGGCGTGGCGGTGGCTTGAGGTAGCTGTGTACGAGCCAGCAACGAGGGTACTGATAAATATCCGGTGATACTCAGAGCAAGTAATAGACCAACTAGAACTTTTTTCATTGTTTCCTCTCCAAAAGAAGCGAAAAAGCGAGTGAGCGAAAGAGCGAAAAGGCGACTAACGGTTACTGACTATCTGACAATCTCGGGATGGTTTCCTGACCGTGCCCGCACAGCGTGATTGGATTTTGCCAGGTGGCTCGGTCAGGAGACCGGCCACAGCTACGCGCGAAAAAAGACTACCCGACTAACGACTACCTGACTAACGACTACCCGACTAACGACTACCCGACTAACGACTACTTGACTATCTTCCCATCCAACAGTTTTAACGTCCGCGTAGCATAGGCTGCCACCGCCGGATCATGGGAGACCGCCACGATTGTGCGCCCCTCCTCACGGTTGAGACGGGCCAACAATCCTAAAATCTCCGTGCCCGTCCGCGTATCTAAGTTGCCCGTCGGCTCGTCCGCCAGGATGATCGTCGGATTGTTCGCCAGCGCGCGGGCAATCGCCACGCGCTGCTGTTGCCCGCCGGAGAGTTCTGTCGGCTTGTGCTCCATGCGGTCCGCTAGCCCCACCGCCGAGAGTAGTTTCTCCGCCCGCGCCCGGCGTTCCGCCGCCGGTGTCTGCGCGAAGATCATCGGGAACTCCACATTTTGCCACGCCGTCATCGTGGGGATCAGAAAGAAGGATTGGAAGACAAAGCCTATTTCCTGTCGGCGATAAACGGCGAGCGCGTTCTCATCCAAAACCCCGATCTCCTGTCCCCGCACCCAGATCTCCCCGGCCGTGGGACGATCCAGGCCGCCCAGCAGATAGAGCAGCGTCGATTTTCCCGAACCGGAAGGCCCCATCACCGCCAAGAACTCCCCAGCAGCCACGGTTGTCGTGATCCCATCCAGCGCGTGGATCGTCTCCGCGCCCATCGTAAAGTTGCGGTGCAACGATTCCACCCGAATCAAAGCGGGGACTCGCTCTGGCGGCAACGGCTCCTCAAGTAGATACGAGGTGTGTTTGTTAGTCATATTGAGTTGGTCCCAGTTGTTAAGTTGACGTTTGACGTTTCATCTATATCCTGGATCATCCAGCATAATCAATTTCTTGTAAACGCGCTTCTGCTGAATCACCTAATCGCCAACGAATCAATGAAAAGAACTCCGGCCATGGAGTAGCCCTATCTTGTGAAAACAAACGCCGAGCCAGATTCAACAGCACAATTTGCGGGTCAACACCAGGAGCGAGTTGACGCGCCTGCTTAATCTGTTTTTCAAGTTGTTTTCTCACAGTTGCACGGGCACGGTTAAGCCGTGGACAGCCCAGATTAAGATGTTCAATAGTCTTAGAAACAAGCTCGGCTGTATCCACATAAAGGTTGTTGGGCAAAGTTGCAGTTGCACAATTCCGCACATGAGGTTCAGGAATACCACCTGGAGCAAATTGGAAGAGCGGCGGAAAAGCCGGGACTTCATCAGGCGCGAGAACCCAGCCTTCCGGGTTCTCCGATAAT
>JAYELZ010000275.1:2996-7354 GCA_034717835.1 Chloroflexota bacterium | reverse complement strand
ATAAACATCAGTATCCCTAGCGCGATGATGAAGAGTCGGTAGCTCGGGAAAGTTACCCCCATAATATCCACGGTGGTGTTGCCGCCGCCAAACCACGCTAAGATGTTCTCTGCTTTGCCCGGCAGTGAGAAGTGTGGTGGGCGGCTCATGGCGTAAGGTAGTGGGTCCCAGAGCAGCTGGATCAGTTCGGAGATGACGAAAGCCAGCCCCATGGTCACGATGATTTGGTAGAGCGGGCGGACGTAGAGCGGACTGATGAGTGTCGCTTCAATTACGATGCCCGCTCCTGCGCCGACTAGCGCGCCCACAAGGAGCGCAAGGACAAAGCGTAGATCACCGTTCATTTGGAGCACGGCCACTGGCCCGACTTCGCGGAGCAGGGTGAGAAGTACGGTACCCAACACCAGCACGCCAAAGGTTACACTGCTTCGGCGCGCTGCATCGCGGGGTACTATTTTGGTTTTATCCCCCGGCCGGGCCAGAGCCAATGCTAATATCACTCCGGCCAGGAGCAACAATAGGGCGCGGCCCCAGAAGGTCACCAGAGGTTCTTGAGGGGTCGCCTCGGCCAGCGGGTTGGAGGCAACCATGGTGGCGACCATGGCGGTTTCGGCCAGCTCGCGGATGTCCAAGCCCCATACTCCGGCCAGACCCACGAGGAGCGCGAGTAGCATCAAGCCTGACCGTAAACGCTGCTGGTGGCGTTCCGGTATTTGCCAGTTGGTCACGTGAGAATGCAGGGCATTGCTGGCGGTTAGGCCGGTCAGTAGCGCGCAAATTAAGGGTGCCAGCCCAAAGAGGAAGGTGGGGTTGGTGTAGAATTGCCAGCCCGCGTAAGCACCCACCATAAACATGGAGCCTTGCGCGAAGTTCAACACGTCCATCAACCCAAAGACCAGCGTGAGGCCGGAAGCGACCATGAAGTAGAGCGCGCTCAACGTCAGGCCGGAGAGGGTGGTGCGGACAAAGGGCTTCTCTCCCATCGCCGTCCAGCCGATGGTGCTCAAAACTGTGAGCAGCCCTAAGAGGGTGATTAGCGTACTGTTGCGTTGCCATAACTTTTTTAAGGCCATTGAATCTTCTCCTGCAAAAACTAAGTCACTGTCGCATGTGAAAGGCTGGTGCGCTGAAAAAAGGACATTTCTCCGCAAAGGCACTAAGACGCTAAGAAAAACGAAGGTTAGTTTTTAAATTCGTGTTCATCTGCGTCCCCTTCTTTATTTTAAGAGGAAAATTAGGTTGAGGCTCCCAGATAGCGTTGAATTAGCTCTCGATCTGCAACCAATGATGCCATTTGCCCCGCGTGGACGGTTTGACCATCATCGACGATGTAGTAGGTTTCGCCCAGCTGGCTCGCCATGATGAAGTTCTGCTCGACTAAGAGGATTGTGGTGGTCGCGCTGAGCTCTTTAATGGCCGCCATCATCTGCTCAATCAGGATGGGTGCCAGACCCTCGCTGGGTTCGTCGATGAGGAGCAGCTGGTTATCGGGCACTAAGGCGCGGGCGATGGCTAACATCTGTTGCTGTCCGCCGGAGAGGTGATTGCCGGGCAGCTTGTAGAGTCGTTGTAGATCGGGAAAGAGGTTGAAGATGAAATCAGCTTTGCGTTCCAGATCCCCTTTTTCGCGCTCGGCAATTTTGAGGTTCTCGGCAACGCTTAGATTGCGGAAAATGGCGCGGTGTTCGGGCACGTAGCCGATGCCCATAGCGGCGATGTCGTAGGCACGTTTGCCTTGGATCTCTCGTCCGGCGAATTTGACCATCCCTTCACGCGGCGGCGTCAAACCCAAGATGGATTTGAGCGTGGTGGTCTTGCCAGCGCCATTGCGTCCCAACAAAACAGTGATGCTCTTGCGGGGCACTTGCAGCGACACGCCTTCCAAGATATGGAACTGGCCGATGTACGTGTGGATTCCTTGCACTTCTAAGATATTGTCGTTCATCTGTTCTCCTCCAACTCTGTGGAGAAGTCGCCGTAGAGCGCACCCAAATAGGCGCTCTGAACTTGCTCGTTGGCGGCAATCTCTTGTGGCGTTCCTTCGGCCAGCACCCGGCCCTGGTGCATCACGGTGATAAAATCGGAGATGCTCATCACCATGTCCATGCGATGTTCCACCAGCACGATGGTTTTATCACCACTATCCATGATGCGGCGTAAAATTCTCAGCAACTCTGGCACCTGTTCCGAGGACATGCCGGCGGTCGGCTCGTCCAGGAGCAACAGTTCCGGGTCGCCAGCCAACATAATACCCAATTCCAGTTTGCGTTTTTGCCCGTGGGCGAGATTGCTAGCCAGGGATAGAATGTTATCTTCCAATCCCACTTGCTCGATAGTGCGGAGTGCCTTCTCTCGGTATTGGGAGAAGCTGCTAAAATGTTGGAAGAGCTTGAAATTGTCGTGCCCCCGGGCCTGGGCCGCCAGCCGGATATTCTCTAGCACGGTGAGATTGGGGAAGATATTGGTGATCTGGAACGAACGCCCGATGCCCAAATGGGCGATGCGATACGGGGGCAAGTTGGTAATATCGCGACCCTTGAAGAGCACCTGCCCGCTGGTGGGAGGTAACGTGCCGCTCAGTAGATTGAAGAACGTTGTCTTGCCCGCGCCGTTTGGGCCAATGATGGAGTGGAACGTTTGCGCGCGGATCTTCCCGCTCACGTCGGCCACGGCCACCAACCCGCCGAACTCTTTGCGGAGATGGCGAGTTTCTAAAATGACGTCGTCTTGGTTCATACGTAAACTCCACTTGATTAGGTACTGTGAGTTGTTTAGTGACTGCTGATTGGGGATTAGGACGGCCCCACATTTTAACCTTACTCCCTAATTTCTAATCACCAACCCCTAATGGGTGCTGAGGGTACGTACGCTAGCGTACGTACCCTCATAGTTATACTATTGTTCCTACGGAGTTACCAGCTCGCCGCAGCGAGCGGCGTAGTCATCCTCTAGGGTGCAGGGGACGTGGAGCTCATCATACGCGGAGACGTAGACGGTCTCGAAGAAATCGTACTCGTTGGCGCCATCGCTGTCCTTGTCCGGTTCCAGATTATCCAGTTGGAGGATGTTCATGGGCTGTTCGCAGACGTGATCTTCGGGGCGGAGATAGTAGGTGCCTTTCGGCCCCTGGAACTTCAACCCTTCCAGCGCGGCGATCATGGCGTCGCCACTGGCATCGCCACCGGTCTTTTCCAACGCCTCGGCCAGCGCGATAGCGGAGGCCATACCGCCGGCGGTGAAGAGGTCGGGCGGTTCGCCGTACTCTTCCAGATGCCGCTTGACCAGCCAATCATTGATGGGGTTATCGGGAACGGTGTAGTGATAGACGTTCAGCCCAATCTGCCCCAACGCGGAGCCGAAGACGGCGGCGAAAGAAGCATTGTCGCCAAATCCGGTAGCCACGGTCATCTCGTCCAGCGCGCCGAGGTCGCTCAACTGCTGGAACAGAGTCACGTAGCCGGTGCCGGCCCAGGTGAGGAAGAGACAGTCCGCGCCGGAATCCAGCGCCTGTTGGATGTAGGGGGTGAAGTCGGTGGTATCAAAAGGTGCGTAGATGTCGGCGACGACTTCGCCGCCGAATTGTGCCACGGAGTAAGCCAACGCCGCGCCGCTGCCCTGCCCAAAAGCGTTATCGATGCCGATGTGGGCAAACTGCTTGCCGACGTTCTCGACCAGGTATTTGGCGATGATTAGCGTATCGTCGTAGTTGGTGCGGCTGGTGCGGAAGACGTAGGGGTTGAAGTATTTGCCGGTGGTGAAAGCGGAGGCGGCGGGATCCACCATCAGGATCATTTGGTTCTCCTCCACGACCGTGGTCAGCGCGGCAGCTACGGCCGAACTGACGGGGCCTTGCAGCAATTCCACGCCCTCGGATTCGATCAGTTCGCGGGCCAGCTGGACGCCCTTCTCCGGGTTGCCCTCGGTATCGCGCAAGAGCACCTCAACGGGGCGGTTGGCGATGACGTAACGGCCCTCGGCATCGGTTTCGCCGCCAGAGGCGTATTCCAGACCCAACTCAAAGCCGCGACTCTGCTGAATCCCATAGAGGGACATCACCCCTGACTGCATGGAAAGTTGTCCGATATTCAATAGTTCTCCTAGTGGTTTTTCGGCCGCTGGCTCGTTCAAATCGCCGCAGCGAGTGGCGTAATCATCTTCTAAGGTACAGGGAACGTGGAGCTCATCATACGCGGAGACGTAGACGGTCTCGAAGAAATCGTACTCGTTGGTGCCATCGCTGTCCTTGTCCGGTTCCAGATTATCCAGTTGGAGGATGTTCATGGGCTGTTCGCAGACGTGATCTTCGGGGCGGAGATAGTAGGTGCCTTTCGGCCCCTGGAACTTCAACCCTTCCAGCG
>JAYELZ010000275.1:0-2896 GCA_034717835.1 Chloroflexota bacterium | reverse complement strand
TCAGCGCGGCAGCTACGGCCGAACTGACGGGGCCTTGCAGCAATTCCACGCCCTCGGATTCGATCAGTTCGCGGGCCAGCTGGACGCCCTTCTCCGGGTTGCCCTCGGTATCGCGCAAGAGCACCTCGACGGGGCGGTTGGCGATGACGTAACGTCCCTCGGCGTCGGTTTTGCCGCCAGAGGCGTATTCCAGACCCAACTCAAAGCCGCGACTCTGCTGAATCCCATAGAGGGACATCACCCCTGACTGCATGGAGAGCTGCCCAATCTTCAATACTGGGCCAAGTTCATCTGCGTCGTCGGGTGGCTCCTCTGTGGAGACTACCACTTCTGCGGTTTCTTCCGCGGTGGGTTCTGCCGTCGGCTCAACCTTCTCAACGCACGCGCTAAGCAACAAGCTGAAAATTACCAGCACGCTCAAAATACTAAACATCTTTTTCATGATATTACTCCTTCCTAAATGCCTAAATATGACCTAAAAAGGTCAAGGTTAATTTGTTACTAAAAACATCGGAAACTCCTAGCGAACTTTCCAGCACCTCCTTTGTGCCTACATTGGATACATTTTCGATGATATCTCTAGGGGATTATAGCTTGAGGGAATGGAAAATACCCTCTTCAGCCTACCGGCTCAAAAGCCAGAGCCGTCGTCTCCCCTTCCCCATTGCTGCGTTGAATGAACTTGACTTGCAGCGCGATGCCAATCTCAATGGTTTCCGGCCGCTCGACATCCACCCCTAAAATCTGGGCACTGATGCGCGCCCCATTTTCAAATTCCACGATGCCGGTGCAATAGGGCTTGGTGAAGCTATAACCGGCAGTCAACATCGCCGTCGGCGCGACGTGTACCACGGTGAAAGCGACCAACTTGCCGGTGCCGGAGAACTCCACCCACTTCATCTCTTCCTGATGGCATTGGGGGCAGCGCGGGCGAGGAGGCAGATAGAGGTCTCCGCACTGTTGGCAGTGGCTCCCCATCAATTTGTGCTCAGCTATGAAATTGTAAAACTCACTGCCGGTAAATTCAACTGTATTCATTCCTACCTCCGTTCGAAGATGTGGACTGCGCAGGTTTGTCCCGTGCCGCCGACATTATGAGTTAGTCCCAGGTTGATATCGCCGGGAATTTGCCGTTCTCCGGCAGTGCCGCGTAGCTGCTTCCAGATTTCGATGACCTGGCCTACGCCAGAAGCGCCGACGGGATGGCCTTTGGATTTGAGGCCTCCAGAACTGTTGATGGGACGGGGGCCGCTGCGGGCGGTCGTGCCGTCCTCGGCGGCTTTCCAGCCCTCGCCTGGCGCAAAGAAATCTAGATCCTCAGTGGCCATAATCTCGGCGATGGTGAAGCAATCGTGGACTTCCGCCACTTTGATATCTGACGGTTTCACCTCAGCCATCTGGTAAGCCATCTGTGCCGCGCGCCGCGCTGCGGGCAGCCCCGTCAGCGTGGGGCGGTCGTGGGTGGCGCCATCGCTGGCCTGCCCAGATCCGATGATGTAGAGCGGCGTGTCGGTGAAGTTATGGGCCAGCTCTTCACTCACTAAGAGGATCGTCGCCGCTCCGTCGGAGACGGGGGAGCAATCGTAGAGTCGCAGCGGCCAAGCGATGGTGGGGTTAGCGCGCCGATCGTGCAAGAAATCCATCTCGTTTTGCCACGTTGGTTCGGGATATCCTTTTTTTATGGCGCGGTCTTTCTTCTGGGCCATAATATCAGCGATGCGTTTGCCGAATTGCGCTTTCTCATTCAACGCACCATTTTCGTGATTCTTTAATCCTACCTTCATGAATGTTTCCGGCGTGGCTCCGTAACGTTCCATGTAAGCCGTAGCCATGGCTGCATAAAGGCCGGGAAAGGTGAATCCAGCCGGAACCTCATAGAGCGTATCAGCTGCTGTGCCTAACGTGTCCGTTACCTCTGCGGTAGGCAGATCGGTCATTTTCTCAATGCCGCCGACCAAGACCATATCGTAGAGGCCAGAGGCGATGGCGATGATACCCTGGCGAATGGCGACACCACTGCTGGCGCAAGCGTCCTCAATGCGCGTGGCGGGACGGGGTGTCAGCCCGATCCAATCGGCCATGATAGGCGCGGTGTGCCCTTGTCCCTCAAAGAGGTCGCTGCTGTAGTTGCCGATGTAGAGGGCTTCGATCGCTTCTTGATCAAGCCCTTTGTCCACCGAAGCCAACATCTCGCGAAAAGCCTCGACGAAGAGATCGCGGGTGGATTTACCTTTGAACGCGCCGAAATTACTCATCCCGGCACCGACCACGGCTACGCCGCGACCTAATTTACGTTGTTTCATTATTCCTCCATGGGCGTTAAAAAATTATGGCTCGTTGGGAATTCGCGGGGTTGAGTTAAAATTCACCACGGATTTCACGGATTAGCACGGAAAAAATAAAAAAATCAGTGTAATCCGTGTAATCTGTGGTGAAAAATTTACGTCGCGTGACACTTACCCCGTCCAATCCCAGAGCCCCAAATTATAAGTTGAAGGTTGCAGGTTGGTTTTATTGAAATGGCGCGCATAGCGAATGCCGGGTGGCGCAAACGGGTTAGCGCTACGAAGTTTTTGCTGTTAGCCCCCTCAGCTTGTCATTCCGAGCGCAGCGGAGCGTAATCGAGGAATGACACCTTATGTAGAGCCGGGTTTTTTACCGACCTGCTAAAAACTCCACCAGGATGGCGTTGAACTCCGCTGGTTTCTCCACGTGGACGGCGTGCGCGGCATCTGCGATGACGTGTTCCTCGAAATCTCCGCCGTGAGCTTGATACTGCTCCAATACGTCGCGCGTCTGGGCGATCATGGGCTGCGGCGGGTAGACTGCGTCGCCGGGCCAGCCGGGGACAAAGCCTAGCTTGCCCAAGGCGCCCAGATCAAACATTGAGTTGTCG
>JAYELZ010000274.1:0-7419 GCA_034717835.1 Chloroflexota bacterium | reverse complement strand
AATGGCCTACCTGGTTTTGTCTCTCTATTGTACTCAAGAGAGACTCAAAATCAAGTGCCCGGTGGCGCGTAGCCGCGATTTCTCATGATCGCGCCAGTCCGGTCACGCAGCTCGGGCCGGCCTCCCGACCGTGCCTGCGTAGCGTGACCTGGTTTGGTGGCGCGGTTGTTTACTCGTAGCCCAGCTCGCGCAATCTCCTCTCGTGGTCGCGCCAGTCGGGTTGCACTTTGACCCAGAGATCGAGGTATACTTTGCCGCCGATAAACCGCTCCACTTCTTTGCGGGCGGCGGAGCCAATCTGCTTGAGCATCTGGCCGCCTTTGCCGATGAGGATGCCTTTCTGGGAATCGTGTTCCACCCAGACGCGCGCGGCGATGTAGGTGAGGCCGTTCTCGCGTTCCTCCAGGTTTTCTACCAGCACGGCGGTAGCGTGGGGCACTTCTTGATAGGTCTTCTTGAGAATCGCTTCGCGCACCAACTCGCTGATGATCTGGAAGGTGGTCTGGTCGGTGATGGCGGTATGGGGATAGTAACGTGGGCCTGCCGGCATCCGCTCTAAGGTATGCTCCAGCAGAATATCCATGTTGGTGCCTACCAGCGCGCTGGTGGGGATGGAGTCGGCGTAGTCGGGGAGCAGCGCCCAGTAGCTCTGGATATGTTCTTTGGCCTGCTCGATATGGAGCTGGTCCATCTTGTTAAGCACAAAAATTATCGGCCGCGCTTGCGCTTTCTCCTGGAGCCGCCGGGCGATATATTTGTCCTCCGCGTGGGGGGGCGCGGAAACGTCCACCACAAAGTAGAGCACATCGGCGTCGGGGATGCTCTCCAAAGCGTGCGCGACCATCCTACGGTTGAGCTGGGAGTGCATTTTCTTGTGGATACCGGGGGTATCAATGAAGATGAGCTGGTGGGTGGGCGCGGTGAGGATGCCGGAGAGCCGCGTGCGAGTGGTCTGCGGTTTGCGCGAGACGATGGCGACCTTCTCCCCAATGAGCGAGTTGAGCAGGGTGGATTTGCCGACGTTAGGGCGTCCAATCAGCGCGATAAAGCCAGATTTATGTCCCTCCGGTAGTTCCTCGAACCATTCCTCGTCTGCGACCTCTCCTGGTTCCACTCCGCTGGTCTGAGAGAGAAATTGCTTCACTAGATCTTGACTGGCTTGCTGCGCGGCGGTGATTTCATCAATTGTCATTTGCGATTCCTTTTGGTATTAGCGGTTAGCTGTTAGCGATTAGTCTTCTTTTTCGCGCACCAGATAAATCCCCGGCAGGCTGACCAGCGTGGTGAGGCCTTTGAGCAGGACGTTGGCCCAGAAGATTGACCAGACGACCTCCATGGGTAGCACGCCGCCAAACGCGCCCCAGCAAAAGATGAGGCTATCGAGGGGCACGCTGACGCTGTTGCTGGCTAACACGCGCGTCCACTGGTGGCGATGGGTGACGTGTGTGACCCAGGCCTGATAGATTTCCGTATCCAAGAGCTCGCTCACCAGCTCGGCGGTGATGCTGGCGGCTACAATCCGCCAGACTGGGCTGAGTACGTTGACAAAGGCTCTTTGTAAGGGCCAGGTGGGGTCGGGCGGTAAGTGGCTGAGGAAAGCGAAGAAGAGCGCCATCAGGATGTTGATAACGCCGGCGGTGATGATCACCGTGTGGGCGGCCTGCCGTCCCAGCAGCTTGTGGATCATATCGCGCAAAGTGAAGGTGAGCGGATAGATGAAGGTTCCGCCGTCAATGCTGAAGCCGGCCAGCACAGCAATCTTCAAACTGCCAATATCCGAGAGTATCTGCGCGGCGATGTAAGCCGAGACGACTAAAATGCCGGCTTGGGTCATGGCAATGGTACGTTCTCTGGTTGCCGAGGTTTGTTTAACTGTTGCTAAAGCCATAATTTGGCAGCTCTCCTTGTGATGAGATCGTTTATCCGCTTGCCACGATACCACGTTTGAACGTAGAGGCAAGGGTTTAGATTAGCCGTTAGCGATTAGTTGTCCAGTCCTTGACAGATTATTAGTCTGAGCGTAACATCTGATAAGGGGAACGTGCTTGACTTCACTGCGAGGGCGAGTTCGCCGCCAAGACGCCAAGCTACTTAGGGTCTGTAAAAGAATAATTTCCCGCACTGACGCCCCCGGGGAGCGCGAAGCCTACCCGTCGGGGTACGGGGGCTTTTAGAGTAAAAAGTACGGGGAGTTATATTTTTATGAGCCCTTAGGCACTTAACCATCAAATCCCGGCACAAAAAACAAGAATTTTACCACGGAGGACAGAGAGAGCGCAGAGATTTTCTTCCTTGTTTCTCTTGGCGTGCTCAGCGTTCTCTGTGGTGAGTTTCTCTTTTGGTTCTGGCTTGTCCAGGTTAGGTTTAGCGCCACAATTTTGGACGGAGGGTACTTCATGGCAACCGAATATACCGATCTCTTGATTCATATTCACCGGTGCGGGAAAAATGATGCGGGGTATCCCGTAACCGCTCAGTTGAGCGACGGCAGTCACTTCACCGGCGGTCTGTTTGACCCTGATTGGGCGGCGCTGCGCGCCGTCCGCTTGGATGCCGCCGCTTATGGCCACGAGCTCTTCTACGTGCTGTTTGCCGGCCCCATCCGCCGCGCTTATGACCGGGCGTGGGGGCGTGCTCAAACGGAGACTGCTGGGCGGCTGCGGATCCGTCTCTGGATTGCGCAGGAAGCCGCCTCCCTCCACGCACTGCTCTGGGAACGGTTGCACCACACCCGCGCCGGGCTGGAGGCTCCGCTGGCGGTCTCGGCGCAGACGCCTTTCTCGCGCTATCTGGGCCTGGAAATTCCCGAACCCGCGCCCGTCGCCGCCCGCACCTTGAAGCTGCTCTACGTTATCTCCAACCCGACTGATCTCGCCGAGTATGGTCTTCCAGCGCTGGCGGTCGCGGACGAGCTCGCGCCGTTATTGAGTTCGCTGCGCGGGCTGCGACATACCGGCCGGCTGGCGGTGACGCTCTTGCCGGGCCGCACCGGGATCGCGGAGCCGTTGCGGAAAAAATTGCTGGCAGCAGGCTACCGGATCGCAGCGGGGAATGTCACCCTAGATAATGTAGTGCGCTTGCTCTCCGAGGGGGGCGGCTATCAGATTTTGCAGTTCGTGGGGCACGGTGCTCTCCACCGGCGGGATGGGACGGCGGTGCTCTTCTTGGAAGCTGCGGATGGGCGTGCGCAGCGGGCGCCGGATCAGGACATCGCGGCGCGGTTGCAAAGTCTGGCGGTGCCGCCCGCACTTATTCTCTTGGACGCTTGCGAGAGCGCGCGGCGCTCACCGGGAGAGAGCCATCCTTTTGTGGGCTTAGCTCCTCAGTTGGTGCGGGCCGGAATACCGGCGGTTATTGCGATGCAGGATAAAATCCCCATTGCCACGGCGCGGGAACTAACGAGTGCTTTCTACCGCTATCTGCTGGCACACGGGCGCGTCGATCGGGCCTTGAACGAGGCGCGGCTCTTGCTCTACGAGCGAGCTAATTCCGCCTGGGCTATCCCCGCGCTCTTCACGCGGTTGCCGGATGGCCGCCTCTTCGCTGCCGATCCCTTGCGGGCGGCGTTGACCGCGTTGGTCACTGCTCCCCAGTTCAACCCCTGGGCGGCGGGAGAGCGACTCATCCCGGCGCGGGTGGCGCGGTTGGCGGGAGACGTGCCAACTGTGGATTGGGAGTATCTGGCGCAGGAGCGCACCTCGGATTTCGAGATCACCACTGCGTTTGCCGCGCTCTTTGAGGCCACCGCCGACCGGCGCATGGTCGCCCTCATCGGCGCGGCGGGGATGGGGAAGTCGCTCCAACTCTATCGCCTGGGCCGTTGGACGGCGGAACGCTCTCTGGACGCGGATGCCGAACGACTTGTCATCCCCGTTTATATAAATTTGCGCTCTCTCCGCAACGCCGCACTGCTCGGCCCCCAAGAGATTGAGAAGTTGCTGTTGGTGGCGTTAGCACCGCTGGCCGCCGAGATAGCTGCGTTTTCCCCCCAAGAATTGTTGGCCCAGGAGACCGGCCCCAGCTTGCGCGTGTTGGTGGATGGCAGCGACGCGCTCCCGGCAGCGGCACGACGTCGGGCTTGGGAAGCACTGGCTACTTTCGCGTGGCAACACCCGCGCCAGCAATACTTAATCGGTTGTCAGCCGGCTCATTTTATTCCCGACCTCTTGCCGTTCACCAGCTTGCTCATCATGCAGCCGCTCTCGCTGCACAGCGTGCGCCATTACCTCCTGGATACTCTCCAGTCGCCGGCCGGGGCGGAACTCTACGCTGCTTTGCAGCAGGGCGCGCTCTTTGATCTGGCCGCTTATCCCTGGCTGTTGCTGCGGATGTTGCAGCAGACCATCCGGCAGGCCGCGCCGCTTTCACACTTTAGCGTGCTGCGCGATTACGTGGAGGGGGCGTTGTCCAAAATTAAGGGGACGCACGGGATGCGCGCGCGGGCGGCGCGCACGCTCTACGCGCTGGCCTGGGAGATGCAAATTTCCCGGCGGAATAGGTTGCCTAGTACCGAGGTTTTTCGGCTGCTGGCCGAGGTGCGTGACCGCCGCGATTATCACCTGGAAGAATTGGCCCAGGAATTGAACTCAGTGGGTTTATTGCAGCCGGTCGGGGCGGAATCCTGGGCCTTTGCGCACGCTAACGTCCGCGCTTACTGTTGCGCGCAGGCTCTGCGGGGACGGGCGGACCGCGAGCGGTGGCTGGACGATATCGCCGCGACGTTAGGACGGCATAGTCGCTACCGCTGGTGGCGTGATACCTGGCTCCTGTTGGCCGGGTTGCTGGATGATGCGGAACCTCTGCTGCGGATTCTATTGCGTGATGTCGCGCTCAATGAGGGCGAGACGGTGTTTCTGGCAGTGCGTTGTTTGCGAGAGAGCCTGGCGCAGATTCCCGGCAGTCTCCCTGATCCGAAGTTGCGTAACTACCTGGTCGGGGCGCTCTTACAGCGGGTGGATAGCCAACGTGAACCGCGCGCCGCGTTCCGCGTCCGGGCCATCAAGTCGCTCGCCATGTTGCGGGCCAGCTCTGCGCTGCCGGCGTTGGTGGCTCTGGCCGGGGAGGAGGTGCGCGTGGTGGGTGAAAAGCGCACTTATGAGTACCGCAGCGTGCGCCTGGCCGCGCTGCAGGCGTTGCGCGAAATCGAGGCGCCGCCTTTCTCCCGGATTGCTGCGCTCAACGTGCCGTTGGCCGAGGTGTTATCTCTCTGGGAGGCGGAGGATGTCGCCGCTCTGGGGGAGCGGCTCGCGGTGGAGACGCCCGCGGGCAACCAGGCACTGGTGGCTTTTGCGCTGGGCAAAATAAGGAGCGCTTTAGCCGGAGAACGACTGGTAGCCGCGTTCTGGTCGCCAGCCAACAGCGCGGCGACCCGCCGGAACGTCGCCACCGCGCTCACGCTCTTGGAGCCGGAATTCGTGACCGCTAAAGTGATTTTGCCCTTGCTCAATCTAGAGGTGGGCGGGGAGGAAGAGCGCGCCGGCTACGCCGCCAACTTAAGCTACCTGATTGGCCGTCTGCGGGTGCAACATCCTCTGGCGTTGGCCTTCCTCCACCGTTGTCTAACTGGCGAGGCTAGTTTGCAGCAGAAAGGATTGGCGCTCCAATCGCTGGGTTGGCTCTATGCGCGCGCTGTCAAAAACGTGGCGGAGGCAGTTGCGTGGGGTGATTTCACCGCGCTGCACCTCTCCACGCCGCCCACCGAGCGCGAGCAACAACACCTGCGACGTAAAGCCCTGGGCGCGCTCTACTATCTGGGCGACGCCACGACGTTGGAGCGACTTCAAGCGTGGCCCCTAGCTGGCTGGAGGATTTTGGAGCAAGCCGGCTACTGGGCCGGAGAAGGCATCCGTGCCCGGGTGCAGAGCGCTGCTGAGCAAAGAAGTTAGGGTTGCGGTTTGACCACCAATAAATTTTCGCTACAATCATGGTAACAGCAACTTCTGATAGCTGTTGAGGGACTAGAGTGTATCGCTATCCAGTAGGCACGCCCTGGGGGGGGGAGGAAAAAGTAGAGCATTGGTGAAGTGGCTTGGGAGTATCAAAATTCGCTGATTGGAGTACGTGTGTATTAACCATAATAAACAGAGGAGCGCGAAATAATGTTGATCAAGAACTGGGCGTTTTGCGATGGGCACCATCATCAAGATAACATTCCTCAAATTGTGGTGCCTGACGATTGGTATGCGGAGTGGCTAGATGGTGAATCGGTGGAGGGCGGCGATCAACCGGCCGCCCGTCCGGAGATAGTGACGGTGGATTTATATTCGGTCTCCCCGGGAGACCAGCAGGAATTCTTCCAGGTGGATGGAGAACAGCATAGCTACAATGTTAAACTCTTCAAAGGGATGGCGCCGCTACAAGCGGCTCTGAAGCAGGACGGCGTACCGGTAACGGCGGGACGTTATGTCTTGCGGGCGTGGGTCTATCCCGATGTGGTGGCTGGCTATGACTCCGGGGGCAAGGTCTGGGGCGGGCCGTGGGCCGGAGAAATTCGGTTACATGCCGGCGATGAGACGGGCGATTGGCACGCGCCAGGGCATGGCACGCTGACTTTTGGGGAATACAACGTCATTGAGCTGGAAGTCGAATTTGAAGAGTCTGGCGAGATCACCGTGGGGCTAGAGGTCAAGAACAAGTGGGGCCTCTCCAATAACGGCTGGTGGTTTTGGGGAGTGCGCTTAGAAGCCCTGGATGAGCCATCGGTTGAACCAGAACCGGAGCCGGAGCCAGAACCGCCGGTCGAGCCGGAACCAGAACCGCCTGCGCGCGACTATCAATGCGTGGTCCATGTCGTGTCGCAGAACGCCGCTCTGGAGCGGGCTAAAGAGATTTTGGGAGCTACCTACGCCCAGCGGCGCAGCATTCTCTTCTCACATGATGATGCGGTGCGGATTGCGGATCAAAGCGGAGACGAGGTGCATTTGTGGGATCTTCCCGCCGCCGAGCAAGCGGAGTATCGCGCCTGGTATCAGGAGCACACGCCGGCCCAGGTGATTTTTGAGGCGTAGGAGGTAAGTTGTGCTGGGGCAGGCCCTGGAGAATCCTTTTCTGGGGCCTTTCTACTTCAAATGACGAATTGGCAAACCGGCAAATTGCAAATTAGCAAAGGGCACATCAGCCTTGTCATTCCGTGCCCGCAGAGCGCGAGCTGCTTCGTTGGGTGGCGCGGTCGGGAGACCAACCACTGTGTCGTCCTGAAATACGTTTACAGTTAATCGGTCTACCCTGGTGCTCCCCTGGGGGGCTAACGATGCACCTGTACTGGAATTTGATAGTGTAAGGCTAAATGCGGCCGTTCGTGATTGTACAGCCACACGGCCGCCACCGTAGCCGTGCGCGCCTGCTGATAATCTAGGAACCGGCTGTCTAACGCAGATTCTAGTTGCAAGATCCCGTTCATTCTCTCAGCCAACGCATTAT
>JAYELZ010000273.1:0-63445 GCA_034717835.1 Chloroflexota bacterium | reverse complement strand
GTGCCATCTGCGCAATCTGTGGATAAAGTAGACCTCCGTCATTTGACAATTTTCGCGGGGCGTGGTATAAATATGGACGTTAAAGGCTGTGAACAGGAAGAGTACGTATCAGAGCGGGGCTAGAGAGAGCCGAAGATTGGTGGGAATTCGGTGCCGGCGCAGATGCAGAATGGGCCTGGGAGCCGCTCGACGAACGAGCTTAGTTAGCTCAAGTAGGAAGAGCCGGAAACGCTACCGTTATCCAGGCGTAGGAGATCGCCCTAGTGGCCGTCTCCGAAAAAGAGTGAGGCTGGCTATACTCAGTGAACGCGCCTTCCGGGGGGCGTTTTTTGTTTGAGGAAAGGTCGGCTTAACTAGGGTGGCACCACGGGTCTGTTTTTAACGCTCGTCCCTAACCGGGGATGGGCGTTTTTTGTTTTCTGGTAAAAGAGAACTCACCACTGAGACACAGAGAACACTGAGAAAAAAATGACTGTACTGCAAAAAGCTAGCTCGCCGCTAAGACGCCAAGACGCTAAGAAAAAACTCGGTTTTAGACTAATTTTCTGAAGGTTAATTGTTACTGCTCAGCCATCCCCCGGTAGCAGGTGGAGGCTAGCTCCTTTAGGACGCAGATAAACGCTGATCAACGCTGATTTTTTGCTTTTATCTGCGAAAATCTGCGCGCATCGGCGTCCGCTCTTGAACTTTGCAGGGTGGCTAGGTAGTAACGGTTAATTCTCAAATCTTTGCGCCTTGGCGTCTTAGTGATGAAGTACTTAGTTTTTCAGTATAGTCAACTTTTAACCTGTAACTAATCTTAGGAGGAATTGATGAATAAGAAACGTAAACGCCTTTTGACCGGGGATCGCCCCACCGGGAAGCTGCATTTAGGTCATTACGTCGGCAGCCTGAAGAACCGCGTGGCCTTGCAGGATCAGTACGAGTGCTTCTTTATCGTGGCAGATCTGCACACGTTGACCACTCAGCCGGAGAAAGAGCATGTCGCCGGTTTGGCGGAGAATATCTACAACATCGTGTTGGATTATCTCTCGGTCGGCATTGATCCCCAGAAGAGCACTATCTTTTTGCAATCTGCCGTCACAGAGGAGTTCGAGCTCAATCTGCTCCTGACGATGTTGGTCACGTTGCCGCGCCTGACGCGGTTGCCCAGCCTCAAGGACATGGCCCGCGCCGCCCAATTGGATAAGGAGCGTTTACCTCTGGGATTGATTGGGTATCCGGTGCTGCAAGCTGCCGATATTCTCTTGCCGCGCGCTCATCTGGTGCCGGTGGGCAAGGATAACGAGGCGCACGTGGAGATTACTCGCGAGATCGCGCGGCGGTTCAATCGCCTCTACGGCGCGGAAGTCTTCCCGATTCCTGAGGTGATGGTTGGAGATGTCCCCACGCTGGTCGGCATTGACGGGCAGGCCAAGATGAGCAAGTCGTTGAATAACGCGATTTTCCTCTCCGACGATAAAAAGGCCGTGGAGAAGAAAGTGATGCGGATGTACACGGACCCTAAGCGCATTCGGGCCGATATACCCGGGCGGGTGGAGGGCAATCCAGTCTTCATCTACCACGATGCTTTCAATCCCAACCTGGAGGAGGTCAATGACCTCAAAGCGCGTTACCGCCAGGGGCAGGTCGGCGATGTGGAGGTCAAACGCAAGCTGTCCCGCGCGCTCAATAATTTCTTGGATCCCATCCGCGAGCAGCGGGCCTATTACGAGGCGCAGCCGGGGATGGTGGAAGAGGTTCTCGTGGCCGGCACACGCCGGATGCAGGCGGTGGCCCGCGAGACTATGAAGTTGGTTTATGAGGCGATGGGCATGCCCAGCCTCAAGTTGCGACAAGCTATCGCCAGCAACGCGGATTTTCGTCTATTAGGTTAATCTGTTGGAAGGATGAGTAGTTGAGCGCCTGGCGACTGAGGTCGCGGCTACCGGAGGCTCTCAATAAACTTGGAGAGCTCGGGCCGGTCTCCCGACCGTGCCCGCACAGCGTGATGGTTATCCGTGAGGTGGCGCGGTCAGGAGATCGGCCACAGCTAGCCTGGTCAGTTGTACTGTTGACTATCCGACTATTGGACTACTTGACCATCGGATTGCCCGACTACTCGCCTATCCAACTTATATTAAATCCCAGGAGGGAAAAATGTCACAAGATAATTTTTTGCCCAAGCGTTGGTACAATTTGATGGCCGATCTACCCACCCTGCCGCCCCCGCCGCTGCATCCGCTCACTCACCAACCGATGTCGCCGGAGGATATGAGCGCACTCTTCCCAATGGAGTGCATCAGGCAGGAAGCAAGCACTGAACGCTACATCCCCATCCCCGAAGAAGTGCGGGAAATTTACGAGCTCTGGCGTCCCACGCCGTTGCGACGCGCCCGCCGCTTGGAGAAGCTGTTGGATACTCCGGCAAAAATCTACTACAAATACGAAGGCGCCAGTCCGGTAGGCAGCCACAAACCCAACACCGCTGTCGCGCAAGCCTACTACAACAAGGCTGAAGGTGTCACCCAGCTGACCACAGAGACGGGAGCCGGGCAGTGGGGCAGCGCGCTGGCTATGGCCGGGGCATTTATGGATATCGCAGTCAAGGTCTACATGGTCAGCGCCAGTTACCATCTCAAGCCGGGCCGCCGGATAATGATGCAATCGTTCGGCGCGACCTGCACTCCTAGTCCCAGCGACGAGACCGCAGCGGGACGTGCTATTCTGGCGCAGGATCCAGATTCACCGGGAAGTCTAGGCATCGCCATCAGCGAGGCCGTGGAACTAGCTTTAGCCGATCCCGAGACCAAATACTGTCTGGGCAGCGTGCTCAACCATGTCTTGATCCACCAATCGGTGATTGGCCAGGAAGCGCTCCAGCAGCTGGCTGAAGCGGGAGCCTATCCGGATGTGGTCATCGGTTGTGTGGGCGGCGGGAGCAACTTTAGCGGGATCGCTTTCCCTTTCTTGGGTGAACAGCTGCGCGGCGGCAAAGAAATTCGCTTTGTGGCGGTGGAACCGGACGCTTGCCCGAAGATCACCAAAGGGGCGTATGCGTACGATTACGGGGATACGTCCGGGCTTACCCCGATCATGAAAATGCACACGCTGGGACATACTTTCGTCCCGCCGAGCATTCACGCCGGTGGCCTGCGCTATCATGGCATGGCGCCGTTGGTCTCACTCTGTGAGGAGCTAGGCTTGATCGACGCTGTCTCTTACCCGCAACTCAGCTGTTTTGAAGCCGCGATGCACTTCATCAAGACAGAAGGCATTATTCCGGCGCCGGAAACCTCGCATGCCATCCGCGCCGTCATCGACGAGGCTCTGGACGCGAAGGAGCAGGGAGAGGAGCGCGTGATCCTCTTCAACTTCAGTGGGCATGGCTTCTTAGATCTCACCTCTTACCAGGCTTACCTGAACGGCGAGCTACACAACTACGAATATCCGCAGCAAGAGGTAGATGAGGCGCTGAAACTGTTACCCCAGATCGCGGAGTAGAGCTAATGGTAGCAGTAGAGAGCTAATAACAAACCCCGGTATGGGCGTTAAGCCTACACCGGGGTTGTTGTATCTTAGTTAGTTTATTAGAATTTAAGTTAGATTGACATAATCATCCCCTCATGCTACCATAGTCAATCAGTGAGATTAGCTATTTATCCAGTGATGCTCCTGGAGCGACTGATAATTTGAAGGATGAATGCTTCATAAAAATCGAATACAAAGCGCAAGTTAGTTTTGCGCATATTAATTTAGCAACTAAAAAAAAGGTAATAGGTTAACATGGAAAAGTTACAAATCATTCCCCTCGGCGGCTTGGGGGAAGTTGGCAAGAATATGACAGTGTTCGAGTATGGCCGCAATATCTTGATCGTGGATGTTGGGATGATGTTCCCGGAAGGGTATATGTTGGGAGTAGATCACATTATTCCCGATTATGAATACTTACGGGGTAAGGAAGATCGCATTCGCGGGGTAGTTGTCACGCATGGGCACATGGACCACATCGGCGCGCTGTCGCACTTCTTGCAAGAGTTTGATGTGCCGGTTTATGCTACCAAACTCACCCGTGGTTTGATTGAGGTCAATTTACGCCGCAACTTGCGCAAAAGTGTCACGTTACATACTATCCAGCCGGGTGACGTGTTGCACCTCGGCCCCTTCCAAGTGGAACCGTACCATGTCGCGCATAGTATCCCCGATGCGGTGGGCTTGGGAATTACAACTCCTGTGGGACTAGTAGTACATAGCGGCGATTACAAACTCGACCCTACGCCGGTGGATGGCTGGCCCACAGACCTCAGGAAATTGGTGGAATTCAGTAAGCGGGGTGTCTTGGTCCTGCTGGCGGATAGCACGAATGCCGATCAACCAGGTACGACACCCTCTGAACGCACTTTGCCGGCCACGTTGGGAAATATCTTCCGCGAAGCAGACGGGCGCATCATTGTAGCTACTTTCGCCTCGCTCATCTCCCGCATCCAACAAGTGATGGACGTCTCTGCTAAGTTTGGCCGTAAAGTAGCGGTGGCCGGCACCTCTATGGTGAAAAACGTGAAGATGGCCCGCAAGTTGGGTTATCTGGAAGTGCCGGAGAATCTGATGGTCTCACTCCATGAGAGCAAACATCTTCCCCCCAATCAGGTAACGGTGCTCGCTACCGGCTCACAAGGCGAAACTCGCTCCATCATGGGAAAATTGACCTCTGGAGGGCCATCCCCCTTGCGTCTGGCACAAGGTGACACGGTGATTCTCTCTTCGCACACGATTCCCGGCAACGAAGAATCGGTACATAACGTTATCAACCGGCTCTTTCAACAAGGGGCTAATGTAATCTATCACCCGCTGGCGCCGGTACATGTCTCTGGACACGCCAGTCAGGAGGAACAGAAGACTCTCTTAAGTATCGTCAAACCGAAATTCTTCGTCCCGGTTCACGGAGAGTTGCGGCATCTAAAACAACATGCCATACTGGCGGAACAGCTGGGTATACCGCGTGAAAATATCGCCGTGGTAGAAAATGGGCATGTGCTCCGCTTCTCCCCAGACAAAATGCAAGTGGGCGAACGGATCCCCGGCGGGTATATCTTCGTGGATGGCGGCTTGATCGGTGCATCGCTAGACGAATCAATCATCCAAGAACGGGAGCAGCTGGCCATGTCTGGCGTCTGTGCCATCTCCTTCCGGTACCACGAGGCTGATGGCTCGTTGATCGGCGAGCCGTACATCACCTCGCGTGGCTTCGTCAAATTTGCGGTGACAAAGGAGCTCTGGGCTGGGGCGCGGCAAGAGGTGCGCAATACGCTCAAATCAGCTCAGCCGGGCACACCAACAGAGAACATGGAAAGCGCGGTACGCAAGGTACTCTCCAACTATTTCTACCGCCAGGTGCGCAATCGCCCCAATATACTGGTTACGGCAATCCCTGAAAAGTAGCTGAGCAAGAATGACCCATATTTTGATTGCTTACAAGCAATTTCCTGCCCCCTCCATCGGTCATGCGGGGGGGCAGTCTGTGTATCGGCTCTTGGAATGGTTGCACCAGCGTGGCTACCAAGTAACCTTGGTAGCGCGCATCCGGCAAGAAGAAGAGCACCATCTTGACGCGGTGCGCCCCCTCTGCCAAGCGCTTTACCTTGTCCCGCATCATGGCTCATCGCCCGGCCCGCGACCACTGGCACTCTTACGCAGCTACTGGGCGTTGCGCCAGGCGACCATCCGCGCGCTCCAAGAGACCCACCCAGATCTACTCCACGTCGAATTCGCCCAAACTGCGGTGGCGCTCTGGGGCATCAAATATCCGGCCGCCTCCTTCCGCGCACATGATGTCAACTGGTTTATGCTACGGCAACGAGCAACGCAGAGTCACGGCGTGACCCGCTGGGTGACCCGGCTAGGCGCGCGCTTTTTCCGCGCGGCTGAACCGTGGCTCTACCGACAATTTGATTTGCTGGCCGCCATCTCGCAAGGCGACCGCAAATTACTCGCGCCAGCCTGCGCCCCGCATCCCGTCTTGTTGTTGCCCCTCGCCCCTAACGTCCAGCCGTGTGCGGACACCGCGCCGGCGGTGACGCCGGGCGCCAATATCCTCTTCGTCGGCTCCATGTCGCGAGAATACAACATCCAAGGTGTGCAATGGTTCTTAGCTGAGATTTGGCCCCATATTTTAGCCGAGGTGTCGGAGGCGCGCTTTTATATCGTCGGTTCTGGGCCGCCGCCGGAAATTCGCGCCCGTGCTGATGGGAAGCGGGTCTTTGTGACCGGTTTTGTAGAGGAGCTGGCCCCCTGGTATGCGGCCGCAGACGTTTTCGTCTCACCACTACTGGTAGCCGGCGGATTGCTCCAAAAGGTGTTAGATGCTCTAGCGATGGGAAAAGCAGTCGTAGCAACGCCGGGGAGCAATCACGGGCTAGGTGCTACGCCGGGTAAGGAACTCTTAATCGCGGACCAACCCGCCGCGTTTGCCGAGGCGGTGGTGACCTTGTTGCGTGACTCTCACACGCGGGACCAGTTGGCTGCCGCCGGAGAGCGTTTTATAGCGACTTACTACAATCCAGCACAAACTTTTGAGGAATGGGAACAGGCATTGCTTCAGTTGTTAACGGTAGGCGGTAGACAGTAGACGGTCGCGTCTCTATGATGAGATGCTTTGGTGACCTGAGCTGTGGTATAATCCAGGGTGACTAACAAATTTAACGCTGGTAGAGAATATGATGACAGATAGAGACGCTTATCAAAAGAACAATACTTTGCCGTTGATTCTGACCGGCTTGCTGCTAGTGGTTTTCTTGGGCGTGGGATTTATGGCTGCGCGATTTCTCTTCTCCTGGACACGCGCGCGAATTTCGGATGCTGGCGTGATACCTGGGGTAAGCGCTTCGACTGAGACCAGTGAACATGTGGAACGACGGCTAGGTCAAGTGATTCCCACGTGGGTCAGCAATGACCGAGTCACTATTTTGGTCTTGGGGATTGACGAACGGCAGCAGGAAAGCGGCCCGTTCCGCACTGATACGATCATGTTGGTAACGTTAGATCCGACAACGTTGCAGGCGGGGGTGCTCTCTATTCCGCGCGACCTCTGGGTTCCCATCCCCGGCTATGCAGAAGATGGCAACCGCATCAATACAGCGCACTTCCTGGGCGACCTCTATGATCATCCCGGTGGCGGGCCGGCGCTGGCCATGGAGACAGTGCAATATAATTTCGGTGTGCCGGTCGATTATTACGTTCGGCTCAACTTCCAGGGATTCATCAAGTTGGTAGATTTGGTCGGCGGGGTGGATATTGATGTGGAGCAGACGCTGCACGATACTGCCTATCCCACTAGCGATTACGGCATAGAAGTCTTGCATATCGAGGCGGGGCCGCATCACTTTGATGGCGAGATGGCGCTCAAGTACGCGCGCACCCGTCACGGCACCGGGGATTTCGACCGCGCCCGCCGTCAGCAACAAGTCATGGTCGCCTTGCTAGAGCGCGTTACCAGCTTGCAGATGTTGCCGCAGTTGGCCCGAAAGGCTCCTCAAATCTTCACCACCTTGGAAGAGTCCGTGAGTACCGATATGCAGTTAGATGAAATCCTGGCGCTGAGTGGCTTGGCACTTCAGGTAAATCGCGAGGAGATTCGTTTCGGCGTAATTGATACCAGTTGTACCCAAAACTGGATCACACCGCAGGGCGCGCAAGTGCTGATTCCGCTTCGTGACCGGATGCGTGAGGTGCGCGATTATGTCTTTGGCACAGTAGACAATCTGGGGGAAGAAGTGACACCAGCTGACGAACAAGCGACGCTCTCCGTGCGCAACGGAACTGTGCGCCCCGGCTTGGCAACGGAAGTGAGTGAACAGCTCAAAGCACAAGGATTGGATGTGAGAGAAGCCTCCAACGCTGACCGGCAGGATTATGCCGAGTCCGTGATCATTCTCTATCGCCCTAAACCTATCACGGCAGAAAAAATCAGGGCTGTATTGAATTTGCCCGCGAGCGCGGTGGTAAATGGCGCTGATCCTTCCTCGGTCTATGATATCATTGTTATTCTAGGGGCAGATTACCAACAATAGCAGTGGGTTAGCGGCTCAGCCAGCGAGTGACCAACAAATCAGCCAATGGCGCATGGCAATTTGACTACCTGACTAACGACTACCCGACTACCCGACAAGAGGTAAGATGACTAGACCACGCACCATAGCACCCGAAGCCACCCTCGAAGAACCCATTTTGGACCGCGCGCTACGTCCCCAGCGACTAGCAGCACTCATCGGCCAAGATCGCGTGCGAGAGAATTTGCGTATCCTGCTCGACGCCGCGCAAGGGCGCGGCGAAGCCCTGGAGCATACATTATTCTATGGCCCGCCAGGGTTAGGAAAAACCACGCTGGCCCGCATCTGCGCCAATGAGATGGGGACTGCTATTCACGTCACCTCTGGGCCGGCGATTGAACGCGCCGGGGACTTGGCAGCTATCCTTAGCAACCTACGTGAGAAGGAAGTGCTCTTCATCGACGAGATTCACCGTCTGGGCAAAGTGGTGGAAGAGATCCTCTACCCGGCCATGGAAGATTTCGCCCTGGATCTGGTAATCGGTCAGGGGCCGGGGGCGCGAACCGTCCGTCTGAGTTTGCCGCGCTTTACGGTGGTGGGAGCGACTACCCGGCTGGCGCTCCTCTCCGCGCCGCTGCGCACGCGCTTCGGAGCCACCTACCGGCTGGATTTCTACGAGCAAGCGGCCCTGGAGCAGATTGTGGAGCGCGCCGCCAAAGTGCTTGCGGTACCGCTCGAACCGCAAGGTCGGATTGAGATCGCCCGTCGCGGCCGGGGGACGCCGCGCGTCGCGCTACGCCTCCTGCGCCGCGTCCGCGATTACGCTCAGGTGCGCGGGGACGGCATCATCACCGGAAAAATTGCGGAGGAGGCAACAGCATTGTTAGAAATTGACGAGGCCGGTCTAGATAATTTAGATCGCCGAGTGCTGCACGCCATCATAGAGAAGTTTGGCGGCGGGCCGGTGGGCTTGGATACCATCGCGGCCTCCATCGGCGAGGCCCCGGATACCATCATGGATGTGGTGGAACCGTATCTCTTGCAATTAGGGTTTCTCAACCGCACGCCACGTGGTCGCACCGCCACCCGGAACGCCTACGAACACTTGAACTTGCCATTTGAGCAGGTGGAACAGGGAATATTGTTTTGATGCATATTACCCCAACTCTTTATGTTAACAAAAACTTAGGCGAGCGGTCATGATTGAAGAATGGAAAGGACCAGATATCATTGAGCTAGCCAACAACGTCATTTGGCCGATCAAGAAGTTGCACCGTCCACTGGGCGAATTGTTAGCCTCTGGTGAAGTAAATAAGCAAGATTTAAATTGGGCCGCCGAGAAATATTTTGATCCCAAAATCAAGTGGGCCGCGGCGGTAGAGCTCCAGGCCCAAAATTTGCAACAGGTAATGCTTCTTCCAACTGTAGCACGAAGAGTCGTCTGGCCTTTCAAAGGCCTAAATCAACCTATTGGGAATCTCTTAGACAAGCAGATTATCAACCTACACGATTTAGCTTATGCCGTAGCTAACGCCTATACGCAGGAATTACGGAGTGCGGCAGCGGTGCTGGGAGCAGAAATTGTATGCCGGCAACTGACGCCCCTAGAGCGAAAGGGCTTAGCCAAAAATCAAATTCGGCAAGTATCCCTCACACCTTCCGCTGTCCCTATCCATACCGCAGCTATACCTTCGATAGGTGTCGCTCCGGCACCTGTCGCCTCCGATTCTAAGCAAACACTGCAAATCGTCAACGGTAGTAAGTATTTGACGCAACAGTTGCGACGTAGACAACATTGGGCAGCAATTTTAATGGTAGTGGTTCTCGACTTATGGCTGTTGTCATTGTTTATCGGCGTGGTTGTTGTAATTGTGCAGCTTCTCCACCTGGCACAAGTATCATTAGGTTGGCTAGTCGCATCTGGCGCGCTATTGGTAGGGGCATTACTTATCTTGCCACGAGCAGAGCAGCTTATAGATGAAATCGAGAATTATAAGAAAGGTCGTAAAGGCGAGCAACTAGTAGCCAAAGCATTACGTAATAATCTGAATCAACGTTGGACACTTTTCCGCAATATCATTTTACCTGGTAGGCAAGATGATATTGATGCAATCCTAATTGGTCCCAATGGCATATATGCGTTGGAAATCAAAACTTTCTCCGGCACCCATCGCAACATCGGTGACAGCTGGCAACGGAAATACGGCCCCCTCTGGCACAAGCTAAGCCGCAACCCTGGTCGTCAAGCTCAGAGGAATGCACAACGATTACACGACTATCTTCAACAATGTGATGTGACGGTATGGATAGAGCCACGAGTTGTATGGGCTTCGCGGAGTAAATTACTTCTCAGTAAACCCACGGTGCCTGTATGGCAATTGACCCGGGGGAAATTTATCGGTGAAGATCTGACACGCGGCAAAGCTTTGGATGAGACCGCCCGCCATCAAATTGTAGCCTTGCTGAAGGCGAATAACTTGGCTCAAAAACAAAATGGGAGCAAGCAAAAACAACGCTAGCTCTTCTGCCGAGGGGAATCTTCCTGGCGCGATCAAACATAAAATAAATAGAGCATCAACTCGGTCAGGACGTGGGAACCGTGAGCCACGCGGAGCGCTTACGAACACTTGAACTTGCCATTTGAGCAGGCGGAACAAGGAGTATTGTTTTGATACCAATATCATTGCTTGTACCGTCCATTAGATGAATTTTTAGCCGCTAGCACGGTTGAGAAACATGATCTGAACTGAGCTGTCCAGAAGAAGCACTTTGCCCACCCACCAAGTGAGACACAGCAGTGATGACCCCTCCCGCCCCTAGACGTTCGTCAAATGAGAGCACGAGTGGCAGTTCTGGCGCGCCGAGTGAAGTGTTTTATTGCCAGTTGTAATTTTTGATATGTATTGTTCGTGAAAAACTCTCCTTGACAGCAACTAAATCTCCTTTATACTAAATATGTTTGTTGATGAGGAGAAAATATCACCTTAAAGGAGAGAGATTGTATGCTGATTAGATTCCATGTTAGTAATTACTTGTCTTTTGATGAGGAAGTTGAATTGTCCATGATCCCAGGTAAGATGCGTAAGCATTCTACTCATGTCATTGAGAGTACTGGAAGGCATGACATCTCAATGTTGCGTATTGCTATGCTTTACGGAGCTAACGCCTCTGGTAAATCAAATTTGATCAAGGCTATGGATTTTGCGAGAGAATTGATCGTGGAGGGTACACATGCGAAAGATATGATTCCGCGCACCAGGTTTAAGCTTAGGGCTGAAACTAAAAAACTACCCTCTAAATTTGAGTTTGAGATCAAAGCAGGTGACCGTTGTTACATCTACGGTTTTGAATTAGATCGCCAGCATATTCGTGAAGAATGGTTGTATGAAATTAGGAAAACCACTGAAACAATGTTGTTTGAGAGGGAGACAAATTCTTCTGGTGAAACAGAGATAGAATTTGGGAAAATCCAGACAGAGAACCAAAAAGAACGTGATTTCCTTGACTTTGTGGCAATGGGAACACGCCCTAATCAATTATTTCTTACGGAGAGCGTGGAACGCGATGTGCAAAACTTCCAAAATGTTTATCAATGGTTCGCGGAAAACTTAACTATTATTTTTCCAGACTCTAAATATCTGGCATTACCAATAATTTGGGTTGAGCAGAGTTTAGGGGGTGAGTTGGTAAAATATCTGGAACAACTGGGGACGGGTATTTGTGGTTTTGAGCTGAGCAAAGTTGATCCCCTGAAAGAATTCCCAGAAAAATTAACCGCTACGTTGTTGAAATCAGGCCGGGATGCTAATAGAAGTGGCGCGTTTTTAAGTAACTCTCAAGGCAGCCGGTATATAGTCCAAATTATTGATGAAGAGCTACAAGCCAGCAAACTTATGCTGCGCCACCAGATGTCGGATTGTGAAGAAGATGTTCTATTTAATATGGCGGAAGAATCTGATGGCACGCGTCGTTTATTGGATCTGTTACCAGGGTTAACAGACCAAGAGAACAAGGTGTTTGTTGTAGATGAGATAGATCGCAGTTTACACTCTAAACTTAGTTATGAATTAGTGAAACTGTTTTTAAGTAATGAGGCTTCAGAAAGTCAGCTCATTACCACTACACATGAATCCCACCTGCTAGACTTGGAGTTGTTGCGGCGTGATGAGATCTGGTTTGTAGAAAAAGATCGTCAGGGGGCTTCCCATACCTACTCACTAGAAGAGTACGCCCCACGATACGATAAAGATATAGAAAAAGGCTATATGCTGGGTCGCTATGGCGCTATTCCAGTTTTTGGCAGTATGACATTTGGCACGCGCGAGGAGACGTAGATGTCTCGGAAATTTAAGCCCCGCCAGCGTCTAAGTGGTGTACGGGATGCGCGCTTAATCGTTATTGCTTCTGAAGGAGCAAATACTGAGCCTCAATACTTTCGAGGATTAGCGGCTAAATACCAAAACTCTAAAGTAAAAATTCACCTATTAGAGAGGGAAAATCCCGTAGAATCTTCTCCAAAGCATGTTTTGGAGACCCTTGATGACTTCCAGGGTAAGTACGATTGGGAAAATGGTGATGAGTTTTGGTTAGTAATTGATGTGGATCGTTGGGGAGATGCTAAGCTAGCAGAAATCGCGCAAGTAAGTGTACAAAAAGACTATAATTTGGCAGTCAGTAATCCTTGTTTCGAATTGTGGTTGCTTTTACATCTAAAATCTTTGGATGATTATACCTCTGAGACTCTAACTGAATTCAAAGTAAATGCCAGAATTAACGCTAATCGTAACCGTTTAGAGGCAGAACTGTTGGAAATACTGGGGGAATATAATAAGAAAAATCTAAATCCGGGACGTTTCTTACCTCATATTGAAGTAGCCGTTGAACGAGCGCGGAAATTAGATAATCCAGAGCTTAGATGGCCTAATGATTTGGGGTCTAGGGTTTTTATTGGTTGAAAAGATCATTTGAACGTGCTCAAGAGCCGCTGAAGTACACTATATTTGCGCTCGCATGTCTAGTGGTGGAAAAATCTTTGCCATTTACCTATTTGTAATTTGTCGAGGTAGTTGTTATGAAAAAATGGTTCAACTCTTTATCTCTCCCCCAGCTCGTGGACGCGTTGCTCCCGGTGCTGGCGACTCTGGCGGCTTTATTCATCGGGGCTATTATGTTGCTCTTCATGGGAGCCAACCCCAGCACCGCGTATGGCGCGTTGCTGGCGGGCGCCTTCGGCAATCCTAACGCGCTGGCTGATACGGTGGTCAAGGCGACGCCTTTGCTCTTGGTGGGGCTGGGAATCTGTATCGCTTTTCGCGGCGGCGTCACCAACATCGGCGGCGAAGGGCAGTTTGTGGCCGGAGCCTTGAGCGCGACGGTCGTGGGCTTATGGCTGCCGGAACAATCCGGCTGGTTGGTTATCCCGCTGGGGATGTTGGCGGGGCTAGTGGGAGGCGCGCTCTGGGGTGGTATTCCCGGCGTTTTGAAGGCTTACTTCAACGTCAATGAGATTTTGAGCACCATTATGATGAACCAGATCGCGGTGCAGCTGATGAACTTTCTGCTCATCGGCCCGCTCATTGATCCCCTACAGCTGGAACGTTCCTCACGCATTCCCCAGACCGCGCGTTTAGCGCACGCCTTTGACCTCCCCCGCCTAGCACCCACGCGCCTGCATCTGGGAGCTGCTCTGGCCGTCGTGCTGGCGATACTCGTCTACATTCTCCTCTGGCGCACCACGTTGGGCTACCGCATTCGCGCGGTAGGACTTAATCCCCACGCCTCGCGTTACGCCGGCATCAAAGTGCCGCAACATATCGTACTCTCGTTGCTCTTGAGTGGAGCATTGGCCGGGCTGGCCGGCGCGGTGCAGGTTTACGGCCTCCATCATCGCATGTTCACCGATGGTTCGGCGACCGGATTTACCGGGAACGCCGGTTTTAACGGCATTGTGGCCGCGCTCTTTGGACAATTGCATCCACTGGGAGTGATTCCAGCTTCTTTCTTCTTTGGAGGTTTGTTGGTCGGGGCCAACAAACTGCAACGCGCAGTACAGGTACCCGCCGCCTTGATTACCACGCTCAATGGGTTGGTGGTGATCTTCGTGGTGAGCAGCGAGCTCTGGCGTAAGAAGCGCGCCCAACAGCGGTTGAGCGAGGCGCATATTGCCCCGCCAGTTCCACAGGGAGAGGAGGTAGCGGCATGATCAGAGATCTCTTCTCGGCGCGGGTAATTATCGGCATTTTGGCTTCTGGCATTCGCTTGGCGACACCCTATCTCTATGCTGGACTGGGCGAGACGATCAGCCAGCGCAGCGGCGTGCTCAACTTGGGCGTGGAAGGACAGATGTTATTGGGGGCCTTCGCAGGGTTCTACGTAGCGCTCACTACCGGCAATTTGTGGTTGGCATTATTGGCAGCGGGTTTGGTGGGCGCGCTGATGGGACTGCTGATGGCTTTCGTGAGCATCAACTTGCAGGCCAAGCAGGGCATCAGCGGCATCGGCTTCTACCTCTTCGGTCTGGGCTTGAGCGATTTGCTCTTCCAGAAGTTATTGGGGCGGGTGGAGACCGTCAGTGGCTTCACTCCGCTACATTTCCCCTGGTTGAGCGAGCTGCCCGTGGTGGGCAGGATCCTCTTCCAGCACAATATCCTCGTCTATATCGCGTTTGCCCTGGTGCCGCTCACCTGGTTCTTGCTAAACAAGACCACCCTGGGATTGAAAATCAGGGCGGTGGGCGAAAATCCAGACGCGGCGGACTCGTTGGGCGTCAGCGTGAGCCGCGTGCGCTACTTCACCGTCACTCTGGGAGGCGCCCTCTCTGGCGTGGCCGGAGCCTCACTCTCCATCGCACTGCTCAACGTCTTCCAACAGAACTTGACCAGCGGCTTGGGCTTCATCGCGGTGGCCCTGGTTTACTTTGGCGGCTGGAAACCCGGCGGGGTCTTGATTGGCGCCTTGCTCTTCAGTATGGTCAACGCCTTACAGCTCTGGGTACAGACGCTAGGGATCCCTATCCCCTCGGAGATGGCGGTGATGATGCCCTATCTGCTCACCATCGTGGCGCTGGTCTTGGCCGGGCAACGCGCCCAGACTCCCAGCGCACTGACCAAACCGTTCAATCGGGAATAATTTTGGGGACGCAGATTAACCTGCTAAAAACTAGTTGGGTCTACCGAAAGCAAGTATTTCATCACAAAGGCACGAAGATTTTAGGACCGACTAGGATTCGAAAATCCTAACTGAAGTGTAGTGTATTGCGGTTAGTTCCTATGACAAATCGCTAACTGCTAATTGCTAACTATTCAGTGTCCTTCGTGTCTCAGTGGTGAGCTCTCTTTTTTCAAGCACAAAGGAGGTGTATCCCTCAAATTTGCTCCAGGCCAGTATTTTCTATTTTAGTAACCAACATTTAACCAGAGGAGAAAATCATGCGTAAAATCTATGCAGTCTTGAGTATCATGACGTTGTTAGCAGTTTTGTTGAGTGGTTGTGGGGGTGGAGAAACCGGCGGAGGCGACAAAACATTCCGCGTGGCGGTGGTCATGCCCAGTGCGATTAATGACCTGGCCTTCAGTCAGAGCATGTACGATGCGTTGGTCGCTATCCAAACCGAGCGAGGCGGCGCGGAGAACTTTGAGATCGCCTACTCCGATGGCACTTTTGTGGTCGATGATGCCGCCGCGGCCCTCCGCGACTACGCCAGTCAGGGTTACGATCTGGTAATCGCGCACGGTTCACAGTACGGCAGCTCGCTGCAAGAGATTGCCCCCGATTTCCCCGAGACCAGTTTTGCTTGGGGCACCACGGTGGACACCTTCGTCGATCAAGGGATTGAAAACGTCTTCGCTTACGAGGCGCGCGCCGAACAGGGCGGGTACGTCAACGGCGTCATCGCGGGAACGCAGACCCAGAGCAACGTGATTGGCGTGGTGGGGCCTATCGAGACCGGGGATGCTAAACTCTACGTGGATGGCTTTATCGCCGGTGTCAAAGCCGCCAATCCAGCTGCTGAGGTCAACGTGAACTGGATCGGCTCCTTCAGCGATGTGGCGTTGGCTTCCGAAGCGGCGCAGACCCTGGTCAACGCTGGGGCAGATCAGCTGAGCGGCACGGCCCAGATGGTGGTCGGCGCTGTCGGCGTCGCCGAGGAAAACGACGTGGCTTGGTTCGGGACACAATCCAATCAGACCTCGCTAGCCCCCACCGTCGTCGTCGCCAACCAAGTCTACGATTGGACCGTAGTGTTAGATCAGATATTTGACCTAATCGAAGAGGGTACTTTGGGCGGGCAGGCTTTCGCCCTCTCGCTGGAAAACAAAGGGTTGCTCATCGCGTATAACTCCGCTTATGGCCTCTCCGACGAGGTTAAAGGAGTCGCAGAAGAGACGATTCAGGGCATCATGGATGGTGCCATCCCCGTCAATGTAGGCAAGTAATATTTTTTAGAATTGGCGTATCCCGCCAGGCTAGCCGGGCAATTGCTCTGACCCAATGGCTAGCCTGGCAACTAAAGTAGCGGCTACTTTTGCGAAGTTCCCCTACGTGGACTACTGGGGGAGGGACAGATATTTTTGACTTTTGACTTTCGACTTTCGACTTGTAATGTAACTTTCAACTGGTAATTTTTAACTCCGATTGAGGAACCGACATGAAAGAAACCGATTTGTTACCTTCAGGACATGCGCGAATTGCCCACCTAGAGATGCGCCAGATAGTCAAACGCTTCCCTGGCGTGTTAGCCAATGACCGCGTGAACTTCGATATCCGTTCCGGGGAAGTCCACGCACTTTTAGGGGAAAACGGCGCGGGCAAAAGCACCTTAATGAATATCCTCTACGGACTTTACCAACAAGATGCTGGCGAAATTCTGATCAACGACCAGCCAGTAGCTATCACTTCTCCTCTAGACGCTATCAAACTGGGCATCGGGATGATCCACCAGCACTTCATGTTGGTCCCCACCCTCACCGTGGCCGAAAACGTGGCGCTGGGCTTGCCTTCCTCGCGCGGCCTGCTCACTGACTTGGAGCAGGTATCCCAACGCATCGTGAAATTGGGCGAACTCTACGGCCTCAAGGTTGATCCAGAAGTCCCTGTCTGGCAGCTAGCGGTCGGTCAGCAACAGCGCGTGGAGATAATCAAAGCCCTCTATCGCGGCGCGGCCCTCTTAATTTTGGATGAGCCTACAGCCGTGCTCACCCCACAGGAAGTGGAGGAGACATTTGTCATCCTGAAGCAGATGGTGAACGATGGGCATGCAATCATCTTCATCTCACATAAACTTCACGAGGTGGTGGAAATTAGTGATCGCGTCACCGTCTTGCGGAGAGGACGGGTCACCGGCTCCCGCCCGTTGGGTGAGGCGACCAAAGCAGATTTGGCGCAGATGATGGTGGGACGTGAGATCAAGTGGAACCCGGAACGCCCCTTGATGAAAGCCCGGCCGGTCCGCTTGGCGCTCCGCGAGCTGCGCGCCCAGAATGACCGCGAGTTGCCGGCCCTCCGCGGCATTGATTTGGAAGTTCACGCTGGAGAGATTATCGGGTTGGCCGGCGTCTCCGGCAATGGTCAGCGCGAGTTAGCGGAAGTCATCACGGGGTTGCGGTCTCTGACCGGTGGGGCCGTGCTGATAGAAGGGCAGAACGTCGCCGCTGCTTCCCCCCGCGAGCTTATGGAAGGCGGCCTCTCCTACATCCCCGAAGAGCGGATGCGCGACGGCATGATCGCGGAGTTCTCGGTGGCCGAGAACTTGATTCTGCGCGAACATCATCTCGCGCCCTATTCTAAACGTGGTTTCTTGGATTTCGCGGTCATTGCACGACATTCGGCGGAATTGATCAAGAGATTTAGCGTCAAGACTCCTTCTCAGGAGACCCCGGCGCAGAACCTCTCCGGTGGCAACATCCAAAAATTGATTCTAGCGCGCGAGCTCTCCCGCCAACCGCGCATTGTAGTAGCGGCGCAGCCCACGCGCGGCCTGGATATCGGCGCCACCGAGTACGTCCACCAACAACTTTTAATACAACGCAACGCTGGGGCCGCGATCTTGCTCATTTCGGAAGACCTGGATGAGATACTTGCGCTCGCCGATCGCATCGCCGTCATTTACGAGGGGCGCATCATGGGGATACTCCCCATTGAAGAAGCCAGCATGGAGCGACTGGGTTTGCTGATGGCCGGCGTGCAAACCGAGCCAGTAGCGTAACTTGTTTTTCAGCTCACTCCAGTTAGAATAGAGGGAATTGATCAGGAAGGTAAGCTGAGCAATGTTGGATGGGAGAAATAGAACATGCCTAACATTCAAGTTAATCTGGAATTGCCCTATAGTAAATTGATAGACGCTGTAGGACAGTTGAATTCAGCTGACTTGGAGCGCTTCACTCATCAAGTAGTTGATCTTCTAGCCCGGCGGCGTGCTCATGTGCTGGTTAGTAATGAATCTGAGCTGTTGCTTAAAATTAATTAAGGCATACCAGCTAAAATACAAGCGCGCGTTGACGAATTAGTTGCTAAACGTCAAGCCGAAACACTTACATCGGATGAACACCGAGAATTGATAGAATTAACTGATCAATTCTCGGTGTTGAACGAGCAACGGCTTAAGTCCCTGGTCGAATTGGCTAAATTACGTCAAATTCCACTACATTTCTTGATGGACAATCTGGGACTGGAGGCACCGCCAGTTGTCTAAAAAACGGGTCACTGCTGACCAAAGGCGAACTGTTATCCGTCGTGCGCGTGGATGTTGTGAGTACTGTCGCAGCCAACTGCGGTTTACCAATCAGTCATTTTCAGTCGAACATATTATTCCGAGAAGCCGCCAAGGAGAGACTACCCTAGATAACTTGGCGTTATCCTGTCAAAGTTGTAGTAACCATAAATATAACAAAATTGAAGGTCGCGATCCAATTAGCGGAAAATCTGTTCCTCTCTACCATCCGCGCCAACAACGATGGGCCAAACATTTTACATGGAATAACGACTGCACACTCATCATTGGTCTAACACCTGTGGGACGCGCTACGGTAGAAATCCTGCAACTAAATAATCTTGGAATAGCCAACTTGCGTAGAATACTTTATGCCGTAGGGGAGCACCCTCCACAAGATTGTGATATCTGAGATAGCACAATAATAATTCGGAACTCGTAATTCTCACGGATCATGAATCACTTATCACTCTATTTTGTTGACCCTAGTTAACCAGTTTATCTGAGGAGACCTATATGTTACGCAACGTGAAAACTTATCATAAACCGACGACCGTAGAAGAAGCCGTGATGTTGGTGCAATCGAACCCGGCGACTGTTTATCTGGGTGGCGGGGCTTGGATTGTGGCCCAGGGCGATCCTAATCTGGAAGCGGTGGTGGATTTGCAGAAACTAGGTTTGGCGGAGATTACCGGCGATGTGGACAGCGTGCAGCTTGGCGCGCAGGCCACCTTGCAGGAGCTCATTGATCATGCTGACGCGGGGAAACTGGCGAATGGCGTCCTCGGTCAGGCGGCGAGTTACACGCAATCGCGTAACCTGCGAGAGCAGGGCACGTTGGGTGGCACGCTCATCGTCGCAGGAGCGGAGGATCCATTGACCACGGTGCTCTCCGTCTTGGACGCACAAGTTCTCTATGCTGATCCGGAGGAGCACAAAGCTCCTTTCGCCAGTTTTGTCGCCTACCGTGACCGGCTTATCAAGGCCCAGGCTCTGGTTGTGGAAGTGCGGGTGCCCCGCCCGCCGGCGCGGAGTGCGGCCGCGTTCGAGGTGGTGGGACGCTCGCCTAAAGATAAGCCCATCGTCTGTGCAGCTGCTTACATCCAGGTGGAGGAGGGCTTGCCCGCGCTGGTGCGGGTGGCCGTAGGCGGCGCCGGTGAGAAACCGGTGCGGTTGCTCAAAGCGGAACAGATATTGAAAGGTAAACTGCTCACCGAGGAAAATGTAACCGAGGCCTTACAACCTGCGTTGGCAGTTCTCAAGCCCCAGGGCGACTTTCGAGGGAGCGCGGAGTACCGGTTGGAGATGGCCGGCGTCTTAGCTCGTCGTGCCCTGCTAGAAGCGTGGGAGAAGGCGAGAAGAGGTAAATGATAACGCCATCTCTCAGTAATTTGAGAAATGAGTTTACTGAAAAAAACAAGAATTTTACCACAGAGAGGCACGGAGAGCACAGGGATGTTAACTTGGACCTTCAGAGAATTATTTTTTTCTCAGTGTCCTCTGTGCCTCCGTGATGAGCTATCTTTTTTTAGGGGAGTCATATAATGACTGAAAAAAATACTAATCAGGACACTGCGGTTATCGGCGGCTGGAACTACGGTGGGCAAGCTGTGATGGAAGGGGTGATGATGCGCGGCGCGTATCATGCAGCCATTGCCGTGCGGCGGCCCGATAATCATGAAATTGTGGTCAAAACGGAGCCGGTAAGCGGCATTTACCGAGGACGATTGAGCAAAATCCCTTTCTTGCGGGGCCTCCCCATGTTGTGGGATGCGTTGGGGCTGGGGATGCGCGCCCTCTTCTACTCCGCTGAGATAGTGGGACAGGCCGAAGATCCGGAGTTCACCATGGGGGGGGCTATGGGGATCACCACGGGAGCACTCTCGATGATCGTCGGAGTACTGCTCTTTATGCTCTTCCCCTCTTGGCTGGCGGGACTTATCGTCCCAGAAGGAGACCTGCTCTTCAATGTAGTGGAGGGACTCATCCGCCTGACCATACTGGTGGGTTACATGTTCGCCGTGGGGCAACTGGAGGATATCCGCCGGGTTTTTGCTTATCACGGCTCCGAGCACAAGACAATTAACGCCTATGAGGCTGGCGTTCCTCTCACCGTGGAGAACGTGCGCGCTTATTCTACCGCCCACGCGCGTTGCGGAACCGCCTTTCTGTTGATCGTAGCACTCATCTCGATCTTGGTTTTCGCGCCGTTAGGAAAGCCGGCGCTCTTCTGGCGACTGCTCTCGCGCTTGGTGATGATTCCTATCATCACCGGCATTGCTTATGAAGTGCTCCGTTTCACCGGGCGGCACGCCGATAATCGGCTGATCCAGCTCTTGATCAAACCTAACTTGGCTTTGCAGCGACTAACCACCCGCGAGCCGGACGATGATATGTTGGAAGTGGCGATCACTGCGCTCAAGACGGTTTTGGAAAAGGAACAACCTTGCGAGTGAGCGAAAAAGCGAGTGAGCGAGAAGGCGAGAAAGCGAAAAGCAAGTGGTCTTCAGCTACGCGCAGAATGACGAAGCGCTCTAGTCGCCGTAGGGCGACTTCGCCAGAGTAGCCGCGACTTCAGTCGCCAGGCGAGCTAACCCGGCTATCCCACTACCCGGAATCCCTCCCCCAATACCTCATGCGCCTCTGAGACCACCACAAAAGCCCGCGCGTCAATCTTGGCAATGATGTGCTTGAGAAGCGTCACTTGCGAGCGCGAAACGACTACGTAGAGCACGGGGCGGGATTTCTCGGTATAACCACCACGTGCTTCCAAGAGCGTGACTCCTCGGTCTAGATCCTCGATGATGGTGCGGCGGATTTCCTCGGCCTGATCGGAGACAATGAGGACGGCGCGGGCGTAACTGACACCTTCTTGGACCACGTTGATTACGCGGCCAGAGACGAAGTTGACGATGAGCGCATAGAGTATCGGCACGATGCCTACCACTGCCGCCGCCGCCAAAAGGATGACGCCGTTAAGCACGATGAAGATGTGCCCAAAAGGCCAGCCCCGGTACCGGTTCAGTAATTGCGCCACGATATCGGTGCCGCCGGTAGTACCCCGCCCTCGCAATACCAACCCGATACCTAAGCCGTCTAGCAACCCGCCAAAGAGAGTATAGAGTAACGGATCGCCCTGGATGGGGGATAGATGAGGCGAAAGAATGTCTATGGCAATGGACATCGTCGCAACGGCGACTAGGGTGCGGAAGAAGAATTTCAGGCCATCTCCCCATTTGAGGCCGGCAAGCAGCAGTGGGACGTTGAGTACCAACGTCACCATGCCGATGGGCCAGCCCCAGAGATAATGCGCCAACATCCCTATCCCGGTCACGCCGGTGGAGACTACGTGATTGGGTTCCAAAAACAGAGGCACGTTGGCGGCAATAATGATGGCTCCCCCGATGATGAGGAGATAATCTTGCAAATTGCGTAGAAATATCTTGAACTTGGGATTAGAGAGAAAGTTTTTCATAGTTTATTATTTACCCAGAGAAAGCGAGTGAGCGTCATTATGTTGGGGGAGAGGCCCCTCTTTTTAGAGAAACCAGCCTCATCGTTTGCCTCCTTGATTACCTGACGCTCAGACTAATGGACTACTTTGACTAGCGACGCAGGAATAGCCCTAACCCCAATAAGATGGCAAGTCCTTGCAGCATCAGGACGGCAAGTAGCGGCCAATCTCTGCTCTGCTCTGCGTTGGCGGCGGTGACGGTGGGTAACGGAGTCCAGGTAGGTAGCGGGGTGCAGGTCGGCACACTTTCCGTGGGTTGCGCAGTAGGCGCGGGAAATGGTGTACTGACCGGTAATTCGATATCTGTGGTGGGTACCGGCGTAAGTGGCGCGACTCCCCCCGTTGGCGTGGAGGTGGGTAACGGCGTCGCTGCTAGCACAGTCGCTTCTGCCGGTGCTGGCGTAGCTGGCGCAGTCTCCCCCGCGCTCGTCAACCGGATGGTACCTTCACTAACGGTAGTGCGCTCGGCACCGTCGCGGAACTCCACATAGACCGCGTAATCGCCAGGTGTGTTATCCGGCAACAGCCAGGGGACCAGTTCCTCCCAGGGTTGAGGTGTCGCGTCGCTGAAGTCCAGAGTTGAGCTAAGACGCACCTCAATGGCTTCCCCTATGCGATTACCATCACCCGCCGGCATCGCCTCCTCGTTGGTGAGCCGGACGGCTACTTGAGGTGCAGCGGCAGTTTCTGCGCCATCGTTGATAAAGATCGGCAAGACCCCCGGGCGGGAGCCAAAATCTAAGACAAAGTAGTTGATGCCTTGTTTATCCCGCGCATAACCTACCCCTAATTCACGATAACGGGGATCAACGAACATGTCCCAATGCTCGGGTTGCTCCTTAAACCAACCCAGGGCATTGGACGCAGAACCTAGCCCGGCCCAAATTGACTCATTGACCAAGAGGCCATCCTTCCAAGCGTGATAATTGGCCTCGCGAATGCGCTGCTGGTACGTGGAATCATCGGAACCCACCTGCCCGATAAATCCATTGGCGGCCATATCATCAGCATGTCGCTGGGACGCCTGCGTCAAGAGCGCCGAGCGCGCAAGTGGGGGCAAGCCCGCTTCGAGACGAGCTTGGGTAATCAGCTGATAAAACTCTTGCGCTGGATCAACCTGTGACACCGCGTGTTGCCGGGAGCTCAATAAGAGCAAACTCAACAGGAACAGCCAGCCGACAATTCGGCGCAATACTGTCTTTATTTTACGCATTAAGTCCTTGGGGTTGCTGGCGCTGGAACTCCGCTAATAATTCCGGGGTGGCAGCCAGCACTGGATCGAGTACGTAGGGATTCCAGGGTGCGCCAGAGAGTGTACCGGCGGCTCCGCCCGCCGCGCAGACGATGAGCGCGGCGGCAGTCTGATCCCAGGCCGATAGTCTCCGGGCCAAGTAGAGATCAAACCAGCCGCTGGCGACATAGACGATGTTCAAGGCTGCACTTCCCAGGCCGCGCAGCGTGCGGGCAGAGGACATGAGCTGCGTGACTTGCTGCCAGTGTTCCGCCCGGAGTTGTGGGTCGCGGGGCCAGTCGGCGGCGAAGACGGCATCTGCCAAGTTGGTCAAGCCAGAGGTCCGGCACGACTCGCCGTTGAGGGTGGCGCCCCCGCCGCGGCGGGCGGAGAAGAGTTGCTCGCGCAGCGGATCGTAGACCACCCCGACGACTGGTTCGCCGTCGCTAATTGCCGCGATGGAGATGCAGAAGTTGGGATTGTTGCGCGAGAAATTCGTCGTGCCGTCCAGCGGATCAATCAGCCAGCGCACCTGACGGTTTTCCTGGTCCGCCCCCGCTTCCTCGGAGGTAATCGCGTGAGTGGGGAAGAGCTCTCGCAAGCGCCCTAAAATTATCCGCTCGGCAGCCAGATCTGTCTCGGTGACGACGTCGCGGAAACCTTTGGCGCGCACGGTGTGGGTGTGTCGCCAACGTTTTTGGATCAAAGCCCCGGCTTCGCGGGCGATATTTTCGGCATGGAGTAACCACTGTTCGTAAATTGTCATGGAATCAACTCCTCGTTACAGGCGCTTTCTGTCGCCTTTAACAATTCTAGGATAGATGTATCGGTGTTTAGGTCAAATAACGCGCGCACTAGGGCAGCGCGACAGGTGGGGTCTGTAGTGCGTGGCGGCCACGCGACCCATCGTCCAGTGTCAGCGGCGGTTAGCAGCAGCTGGCGCAAATCGCGCTCGACGTCACTCAACTCCGCATTCGCTAGCGCATCAACAACTAACGAGCGCCGCACCGGCAGATACTGAGTTTGCTCGCCCCATAAAGCCTGGGCCTCTGCGGAAAGTAACCAGGTAGCTACTGTTTGCGCGGCTTGATGTCGCTTCCCGGCGGGAGCCAGCGATAGCACGCCGACCCCTTGCCAGAGCGTAGCGCCGGGGCCATCGCGGCCCGGCAAAGCCATCACCCTTACGGAGAAATCGCGGCTAACATCGGTGGCGGTTGCAATTTCACTCTGCTGTTGGCTAGAAGCAAGTAACGAGGTCATTTTGCTATTACTGAACTGCGCCACACCCTTTTGCGACAGCTCGTAGAAACGACCGCACCCGTGGCGGAGCAACTCGTGCATAGCGGAGGCAATCTCTATCCCACCCTCGGTATGCAGCTGGTAATGGTCGTCTTCAGCAGTGAGGGGTTGGCCATCCACAGCCAGGAGGGCTAACAATGCACCCGGCTGTGCCGGGATGCCCAGACCAATCTGCCCCCCCTGGATATCGGTCGCGGCACAAGTAACTTGCTGTAAATCGGCCAATGTCGCGCTCTCGACTAAAAAGCCCAAGTCCTTGACCCATTTTTGATTGTAATAGAGCAGATAGGTTGTCAGGCCCAGGGGAATTGCTTGCAACTTCTCCCCGTGGCGGTAGAGAGCGCTGGCCATAGGGAGTAGATCACGTTCTAGATTTGGCGAGAGAGTAAGTAGCGGAGCATCCCCGGCCAACTGTGCATATTGGGGCACCTCTTGCGGGGAGATTACGAGCAAATCAGGGTAGTGTTCGGGGGAGGTGGCAGCTAGCTTGGTATCAATATCCACCTGATATTCGACCAGCAACACCGGCCCGGCTGGATGCTCTTGATTAAAACTGTCACTTAACTCGTGTAAAGCTTTTTCTGGCGCGCCGTGGCAAGTGTGCCAGAGCACAACAATTGGCACGGCCGCCGGCGCTGATGGACCGGCAGCCTGGCAGCCAATTAATAATAATACTAATAATACCATTAACATCCTACGCAATTTCATGCGACCTCTTTATTTCTATGCCACCAGCGCAGCAATACCGCGTGTAGCAATTGGATTTCTTCTACGCCTAGCCGGCGCAACAGACCTAGATAAGTGAGCGCACCCAATCCTCCGGACAGGATGATTTCCATCAGTAATTTCTCAATACCTGCCCGCCCCATTAAACTGACCAGATAACGTCCCCCCACCATCGGCAGCAGCATCACCGCCGCCGCCGCGCCAGCCAGACGGATGGTGTGAGCCAGACCGTGAGGGCGCAGAGTTCCTACTTTTTTGGCGAAGAGATAGAGCATGAGAAGCGCATGTCCGGTCAATTTGAGGGAGTTCGCCATAATCAGCAGAGAAAGATTGGGTGGCGCGAAGAGCGTGGGAATTAGCGACAGTGCGGCATAGAGACCGCTGATGGCTACTCCCACCAACGCCGGAGTCCAGGTATCTTTGCGGGCATAAAAAGCAAAGATGAGCGGTTGATCTAGCGCGGCGAAAACCAATCCCAATAGATTAAGGCGCAGCACCAGCGAAACCGCCTCGGTATCCGCTGGCATGAAATTGCCACGCTGAAAGAGTAGCCCAACCAACGGTTCCGCCAAAACCAACATCATCGCCGCTGCTGGCACGATGAGAATCAGCACCAGCCGCAAGCCTTTGGAGAGCGTCGCCCGGAAACTCTCTTCGGCGGACTCGGTGGCGTAACGCGAGAGCGTGGGGAGGATCGCCACGGAGATAGCCGTGACCACCATTCCCAACGGGAATTGGATGATCGTGGCCGCGTACTTCATCCAGGCGATGCCGCTGGCCCCGGTGCGCGAGGCCAGGTTGAAGCTGAGGGCCACGGTCAGTTGATCAACAATCAGTCCCAGCCCGATGGGGAGATATAGTTTAGCAATCGTTCCTAGCGCAGGATGTCTGGTAAACGGGGAGACGAGATGGAGCTGGACACCGCGCAGTGCGTGCCATTGGAAGAGCACTTGCGCCAAGCTTCCGGCCAGCAAGCCGATGGCTAAACTGTGTGCGCCTAGCGCGCTCCGCCCCAGCAACATGACGATCAAGACCAGGGTGGCGTTGGATACCGTTCCCAAGAAGGCGGGTCGCTCAAAGCGTTGCAGCGCGTAGAGCACGCCAGAAAAGAGTGCGGCGACATTGAGAAAGAGGATGGCGGGGGTGGTGATGTAGATCATGCGCGTCGCCAGTTGGAGGTATTCTGGTTCCAGGCCGGCGCCGAGCAACCGGGCGACTTGAGGGGCTGTAGCTTCAACGAGGAGCAGTAAACCGCCCAAACTGACCGTTACGATGGAGAGAAGGAGGCTGAGCAAGTGCCAGAGCTCCTCCTGGCGTTCAGATTTAGCGTAATCCGAAAAGACGGGCACCAGCGCGGAGCTCAACATGCCGCCCGCTAACAGGTCGTAGAACATCGTGGGTACCTGCGCGGCCACGTCAAAGGCGCTCACCACGCCGCCGGCTCCGAAGAAATAAGACTTGACCATCTCTCGGAGCAACCCCAACAACCGGCTGCTGATATTCCCCAGCGAGATCAAGACGGCGGCGCGAGTTACCTGTTTGGTTTCCCCTGAAATAACGGTCTCTTCTGCCATCACGGAGGCATTCTACCGTCATTTGAGCGTTGTGACAAGGAAGCGGGCTGTGCACTTAATTCTTGGAGTACACTAGCTGGCTACCCATTGAACAATCTCTTTCTTCCGTGTCAAGTCAAATGATAAAGCTACCTAACGCGGCAAGTTCTTTCAAAAGATAAAGTTACCGTCAGTTACCCCTTCCTCTCCTTGTTAGGATAGGTCTCTAGGCTAGGCTCTTCAGCCTGTAGTGCGGCCTGGGCGGCCGGAAACAGATCGGGCGGGGTCTGTGAGGGTTTCAAAGATGTTTTTCGGCTGTCTGGGGGTAGCGTGGGGGTAGGCGCAGAGGTGGTTTAATTCTTTCTGCAGCATCCGGTGTGGGTCACCATCTCAGCCAGCAACCGCCCCTTGGCTGGGCGGTTGGCCTTCCGATAGCGGGGTTGCATCCGCTGGGGATATTGATAACGTTCCTCGATGGGCATAGGCTCTATTGGGGGCCTGGTTTTCACTCCTCGGTAACATTTTACGTGGTATGGCGTGAGGTTGACAGAAGCGTCCTTAGACGTATAATACCTGCTGGTTGCGTTTGTGTGCAACGTGGGTTAAACACATAGTGAAGGAGTTGAAGAGATGGGAGCAGTACCAAAGCATCGTATTACCAGCCGGCGGCGCAAGAATCGCCGCGCGCAAACCTGGGCGGCGCCTTCTTTGCCGCACTTAATCGCTTGCCCCGAGTGTGGGCAGATGATTCGCCCTTATCACGTTTGTCCCAACTGCGGGACTTATCGTAGTCGACAAGTTCTGAAGGCGAAAGAAGAATAGTTATCTTTGATTTAGCATCGTTGGTGACTGAGGAGTTTATCTAAATGGGAATAAATGAAGCGGTCCCTGGCAAAATCGTTGTAGAGCCGGAAGTGTTGAAAACTATTGCCCGCCTGACGACCCAGAAAGTCGCGGGAGTGGCGCAAATTTACCAGAAGGTTGAAGGGGAACGCTTTTTGGGTTTGGGGCGTAACCCCGTGGAAGTATGCGTGAATGAGGGGCGAGTTTCCGTTGAAGTGCATGTTTTGGCAGACCACGAGGTTAGCTTACTCAGGTTGGGTAAGACCATTCAGAAAGAAGTTACTCAAGCCATCCAAAGGATGATAGAGATGCCAGTTGACGTGGTCAATGTCTACATTGAGGATGTGATTTCTGAGCCGTTGCCGGTTGCAGAATCGGCATAAGGCGGAGTCTTTTTTAGAGATGAAGGGGGGGCGGCATTTTGCTCGGGAACTGGCATTGCAAGTTCTCTATGAGGTTGACGTAACAGCGCATCCTGTAGGGATGGTCTTGCAGCATGGTTTCGAACGAGAAGCGGAAGCTGCTCCGGCGGTTCATCAGTATTGTCAAGAGCTAGTGCTGGGCGTGCTGGGGTGTAGTGATATTCTGGATCATTATATCCAGCAACATGCTTCTCAATGGCCTTTGGAGCAGGTGGCTGTAGTTGATCGCAATCTCTTGCGGATGGCTCTATACGAGTTTGCCGTAGGTGAAATACCGTATAAGGTAGCTATCAACGAGTCGGTGGAATTAGCCAAGACTTTTGGGGGCGATAGTGCGCCAGGTTTTGTCAATGGAGTTTTGGGGGCATTACTCGCCCAAAGTGATGAGATTAAACAAGTTATCCTGGATTCCAGGCAGGTTGAATCGAGGGACAGTGAATTGTTGGATTAATTTTTAGTTAAGTGCTGTGAGTCTACGACGCCTTCCGAAGTGAGGATTGGCGTCGTTTTTGTTTCGGAATTTCACTTGTGAAGCTAATGGAAATCAGATAGAGTAGTGCATAGTCTTTGTAGCTAAGTTATTAAGTTGCTTTTACTGTATATTTTAATAAGGAGTTAAACTATGGGCAAGATTCGGGTTTTAATTATGGGCGCGGCGGGGCGTGACTTTCACAACTTCAACTGCTACTTCCGTGATAATGAGGGCTATGAAGTAGTGGCCTTCACCGCGACGCAAATCCCTAATATCGAGGGGCGCCGGTATCCTCCAGAGTTGGCGGGCAAACTTTATCCGGCGGGCATTCCCATATACTCAGAAGAGAAATTGGTGGAGCTGATTACCACAGAGAAAGTTGATCAGGTAATTTTCGCTTACTCAGATGTGCCGCATGAGTACGTCATGCACAAGGCTTCCAGGGTCAACGCCGCGGGCGCCGATTTCCGCATGATGGGGAGCGCGAAGACGATGGTCAAGAGCACTAAGCCGGTAGTGGCTATTTGTGCGGTGAGAACTGGTTCCGGTAAATCCCAGACCACGCGGCGCGTTTGCGATGTGCTGCAACAGCTGGGCAAGCGTGTGGTCGCCATTCGGCATCCTATGCCTTACGGTGATTTGGCTAAACAGGCAGTGCAACGGTTTGCGGATTATTCCGACTTGGATAAACATGAATGCACCATCGAGGAGCGCGAGGAATACGAGCCGCATATCGACCGGGGCGTGATCGTCTATGCCGGAGTGGATTACGAAGCCATTTTGCGTGAGGCGGAGAAGGAAGCCGACGTGATTATCTGGGACGGCGGGAACAACGATTTACCCTTCTACGTCCCTGATCTCTGGATCGTGGTGGCTGACCCGCACCGGGCCGGTCATGAGCTCTCTTACTATCCCGGTGAGGCTAACTTCCGGGCCGCGGATGTGATCGTTATCAATAAGATGGATACTGCTGATTACGATAACGTGCTTGAAATCTACCAAAGTGTGAGAAAAGTCAATGCCGAGGCGGTGGTCGTCGAGGCGGCCTCCCCGCTCTTCGTGGAGTGCCCAGAAGAAATTCGCGGCAAGCGCGTCTTGGTAATTGAGGATGGCCCCACGCTGACGCATGGTGGCATGACTTACGGGGCTGGCTACGTGGCCGCGCAACGCTTTGGTGCGGCAGAGATCATTGACCCGCGTCCCTACGCGGTGGGTTCGATTGGGGACACTTACGAGAAGTATCCCGGCACCGGCACAATTTTGCCCGCGATGGGCTACGGCGATGAGCAGATCAAGGCGTTAGAGGAAACCATCAATAATACACCTTGTGACTTGGTGGTAATTGGCACGCCTATTGATCTTACGCGCATTTTGAAGATCAAGCATCCTATGCAGCGCGTTGGTTACGAATTGCAGGTGATTGGGAAGCCTACGCTGGCAGATATTCTGGCAGAGCGTTTCGCTTAAACGTTACACCTTTTAGCGCGTCAACGGGGTGGGAGATTTCTCCCCCCCCGTTTTAGTATAAGTTCCTATGGGGATTTATTTGCTCACCCAAGCATTATCCCGGATGAAAAAACGCCACGGCACGCTACGCGTTTGTTCATCACCCGTAACGTTGATGCGAGGAGTGGCAACAAGCTCTGAAGGGGGAAGCACGTCCGCGTCCTCAATCCAGAGGAGGCTTTGTGGCGCGCAGAGATCGTCATGATCTAACCGGCGGTCAATGGCCAATGCCTGACAGAGTTTGCCCGGCCCGTTAGTCAGTTCTTTGCGGGAACGTTTGGAGCCGCGCAAGCGCCCTTGGGTAGTAAGCCCGGCGACCGGTTCTAAGGCGCGGATCAGGACGGCGGCGGGATAGCCCTCCGGAGCAGTGACTAAGTTCAAGCAGTGGTGTATGCCGTAGATGAGATAGACGTAAGCATGGCCCGGCGGCCCGAACATCGCTGCATTGCGCCGCGTGAGACCACAATGGGCGTGGGAAGCTTGATCTTGGGTGCCGATATACGCTTCTACCTCCACTATGCGCCCGACAAGTCGCTCGCTCTCTAAGAGCCGTACCAATCTCTTGTTGAGCAGCTCCTGGGCGACGGTGAGCGTGGGGCGTGCGTAGAATTTGCGTGGTAAACGTGGCGACATATTGACTTTTCCTTCTTACCGGGGTATGCTCATTTTCACTGGTGCAAAAAGTATTTTCAGAGAGGTGCTAGATGTTGGAGCGGCTAGAAGAAGAAAAAACTGATGCGGCAGCTCCTGCGGGGTTAGAATTAGGCTTGCTGCCCTGGCAAAAATTTGTGCTTTCAGTGTTACTCTTCTTGGATGTGGTATTGATCGGCGCCCTCTTTTTACTGGTTCTGGGGTCTGTCCAGCTCTAGCGCGTTTGGACTTCTGCTTAGGGTAATAATTCAATAGCTAGAGCTGCATCATGCTATTTAAGTGATAAGCTTTCCGGTTTTTTAGTAATCGGAAGGCTTGTGTAGTTAGTCGGTAACTGCATCTCGCTATTTATGCAGCAAAATGCGAACAACTCGCTGCAAATTGACTACTACCGGGGACTTCGGTTGACTGGGCACGGCCGGCGCTCCCGCCTGTTTGGTGGCGACTTCTGGGGCATGGTAGGGGATTTGTACTGTAACCGGCATGTGGAGCGCGCGTTGTACTGCGGCTAAAGGTAACTGTCGGCCAGGTGCAACGTTATTGAGCACCAATACTAATTTATCGCGGTGTTCCTGCAAGGCTTTTAGGGTGTGTAATGTAGTTTGGAGGCTGGGAGAATCGGATCCACTGACCAGAATTACCTTGCTAGCTTTTTCTAACAGCAATGTGCTCACGGTATTTATTACGGGCGGCATATCAACAACGATGAAACGGAGATACCTCTGCAAAACGGTGAGCAGCAGTTCGGTTCCTCCGCTGGTGAGTTGCTCTACGGGAGTAGGGGTTGGCGGCGCTGCCAGCAAGCGTAGCCCTGAAGAATGCTTCAGGGTTAAGCTGCCGATGCTCGAATCGATGTTTTTGGCGGTATTCTCCTGGATTAGCATCCCCCAATGATATTGAGGCCGTAGACCTAAATAAGGCGCACAGTGGCCTGAGTTGGGGGAGAGATCAATGAGTACGGTGGTGCTCAGCTGTTGGAGCAACAAGGCGAGATTGACCGCCAGAGTGGTAGCGCCTACTCCTCCCCGCAGACTAAAAACGGGATAGATGGCGGACTCGGTCGGCACTTGCGGAACATTGAGGGTATTAGTAACGGTATCTATTAGTTCTTGTGCGTCAACTGGTTTTGACATGTAATGATCTGCCCCCGCTTCAAGGGCGGCGGTTTTATCCACGGCTTGCCCCCGTGCGGTTAGAATGATGATTCCCATGTTGGCTGTACTGGGTTCTGCTCGGAGACGACGAACCACTTCATAACCGTTCATCTCCGGCATCATCACGTCCACGATTGCCAAATCGGGGTGCTCCTTCAAGGCTTGAGCCAAACCATCTTTGCCGTTAGGACTAAGTGACACTTGGTGTTTCCCGTCCTGTACTAGAATTGCTTTGAGCAACTCTAGCATATCATAGCTATCATCAATTATCAGTATGCGCGCCATTTAAGACCTCCCCCGCTAGTGATCGGCTAATCCCATAAAACTGATCTGGCTTTTATTGACTATGCTGGCTTCCCCACGATAAGTAATTTCTGGATTTGAAGCCACTTGGGCGGTTACGTTGAGTAACGTGATGAAGCCCTCGGTTTGGGAACTGAGCAAAATTCGCGGATCAAAGCGCCCGGGCAGGCGTAGATCTCCGGTGATTTCAAAGTGAGGGAGAGTGATAAAAACTGCGGTTAGTTGGGGGCCGAGGTAACTACCATATTTTTGATCGCGGCGTAGGGCATCATCTTTGTAGGCTGTCAGGGCAAAGGTGAGTCGTTCTTTGACGATGAGGATGCTAGGGTAATCGGCAGAAATGCGGGAAGGGTGGTTAATAGGTGAAATATAGGCATTACTTACCATCAAGTAATTTGAGGTGGTAGTATAGAGCAAGTCTCCCAAAGATTGGCGACGTGCATCAAAGGTGCAAGAAAGTCGATAGCTCTGTGAAAAAAATTCAGCGGGGGTCTGAGACCGATTTTGGTTCTGCATAGCTCTACTCCTATGGAGATCTTCACTGCAAAGGACGCCAAGATTTTCAAAAATGACTGTACCGGATTGGTGTTGGCTTTCAGGCGCGCGGGTGACTGTAGGCAGTCATTCCCCGCTCCTTAATTGTGCCGTGCTAAATGCGGGAGATCCTTACTGCGATTAGGGCGACGTTGCGTTCCAGGAAAAAGTACGGTCTTCTGTGGCGGATCTGATAATTGTGTAACTGGGTTTGGCCGCCGGGCCACTGCGGCGGACAATTGCTACATTCCAAGAGCAAGTGCGACTGGCTATCTCCGGGGGCGGGCAGAGTTCTGTTGGTACCCGCCAGGCAGTGCTACGAAGGTAAGCATAAGTGTTTTCTGGTTTATCTCCAGTAGGAAGAATGAGCTCTACTCGATAAAACTCTTCTGTTTCCAAAATCCCGGTGGAGGTCCATTGTAGCATAACCAGCGTCTGTGCGCCAGTGAAAATCATTCCCTCCGGTGGATAGAGTAGGGTGGGGGCCGCATAGCCAGTTTGCTTAGCCGGCGAATCTCCGCCCTGAATTGGCTGCTGAACCTCTGGCGTGGGGGTGTAGTGTGGAATTTGCAACACTTGATTTACTTTTACCGTAGTAGAGTCTGTGGGAATATCATTGGCCCAGCGAATATCAGCCATGCTGACGTGATAGCTTTCCGCGATCGTGGAGAGCGTATCCCCCAGTTTGACGGTGTGGAGTAAATAGGGGGCATAGGTCGGAGTGGGTTGAGAGGGATCCCAAGTGGGTGTGGGACCGGGGGTGGGAGTTGGCGGCGGTATCAGTAGTGCTTGTCCGACCACGATGGTATCAGCTATTAAGGTGTTGAAGTTTTTTAATTCCAGTACAGTGAGATCAAACTCATTGGCGATGGATAGCAAGGTGTCGCCAGATTGGACCGTGTACTCTTCTGGTGGGATAGGTGTGGCGGTCGGGTAGGGTGAGGCGGTGGCGGTCGGAGAGGGTGTGACCGTAGGGGAGCGGGTAACGGTAGCGGTGACGGTGAGGGTGGCGGTAGCGGTGGGTACCACGGCGGCTTTGTGGGAAAGATTTAACCCCAGCAGTACCGCCAGGGTGAGAATGACTAAGGCTAAGCCTCCCAGGATGGCCAGACGCTGCCAAGTGAGTTGCTTTTTGTTGGTTGTTGGTTCAGAAGCGGCGGCATCGGTTGAGGATCTCTCGTCTAGTGAGGCTCCGCACATCAAACAAGTTTTAGCTCCTTCAGCTACCCGTGCATCACAGACAGGGCAGTGACGATGGGGACGATCAGGAACAATTCTTACCTCTTCTTCCATATTCATAATGAATCCAATATAGCACTAATAGGTTAAAGGGCAAGAAATTACAGGAGAGGGAACGGGAGTGAATATTTACTTGAGAAAGGAGGTGATTTTATCAAAGAGTTGACTGGGGGGAATAACTCTGTTAGAATGTTTTAGTGTATTTGAAGATGTCTGTAAACATAGCGGGTTAATAATTTACGGGAGGGCAACTATGCAGAAGCGGTATTTGTGGTTGTTGGTAAGTGTTTTGCTGGTACTTTCGTTAGGTTGTAGTCTAGGCAGCTTGACCGAAAAGGCTCAAGAAGTGGGTGAGCAAGCAGAGGAATTAGCTGAACAGGCTCAGGAATTAGCCGAGGATGCTGAAAATTTGACTGAGGGGTTGGGTGGAGAGACGGAGGCTGAAGCAGGGGAGAGCGTGCCAGAAGCCGAGGCTGATGCGGAGGAAATCGAACTTGACGCAGCAGCTTTGGCCGGGTTGGATAGTTACCGCACCATAATGATTATGCGTTTTGAAACAGAGGATGGCACTGTAGAAGAGACGCAAATGGAAATGGCGGCCACGCGCGACCCAGCTGCGCATCAGATAATCATGACCGGGGGCTTCTCCGCCGATGGCAGCAGCATGGAGATTATTCAGATTGGCAACCACCAGTGGATGAAGATGGGTGAAGAGTGGATGCAGACCGAGCTTTCGGATGAGGATGTTAGTAGTTTTGAAGACAATCTGCCTTTCTCTCCAGATGATGTCCAGGAAGATATGTTGGAGCAGGCTGAGTATCAGGGTAAGGAAACCGTCAATGGAATTCATACGCGCCATTATCTACTTGACAAACAGGTGATGGAGATGATGGGGGCTATGTCTGGAATGACTCCTGGTAATACTGGCGAGGTTGAGAGCGCTAAAATGGAACTCTGGATTGCCAATCAGAGCGGGTTACCGGCTTTCACGGTGCGCATGGAGAGTGCAGTGGAAGGTATGGTGATGGAGGATGAGGAGGTAACTAGCTACTTCATGTCCTGGAATGTTACCGATATCAATACAGATATGACCATTGAGCCGCCAGCAGAGGCAACGAGTGGTGGTCTGCCAGATGATATTCCCGGTTATCCGAATGCTACCAATGAAACTGTGATGATGGGCATGATCTCTTTTGGGACCGCGGATGATTTCGATACGGTGGTCGACTTCTATGCGGCGGAGTTGGTGAGTGCCGGGTGGAGTAAGGCGGAGGGCGGCATGAGTATGGAAGGTCTGGTGATGGACACCTGGACTAAGGATGAGCGCACGTTGCAGTTAAATATCACCACTGATGAGGATACCGGGGAGGTCTCGGTAATGTTAATGGTTGAGGGAGAAGAGTAAACGGGTAGCATTTTCAACCGGGCTGGAGGTCATCCAGCCCGGTTTTTTTTGTTGGCTAAGTTAGTCAAGTAGGCGGGGAGTCAGGTGGTTGGGTAGGCAGTTAGTCCCTTTCGCGCTCATTCGCCTTATCGCCTTCTCGCTTTATAATTTGGCAATGATGATGTTGACGCATGAGCAATTATCCCAATATGCGTTGGGTGTGGGCTTAGACCTGGTGGGAGTGGCACCCGCTGGGCCGGCGGGCACTTGGGAGGCGTACCGCGATTGGCTGGCGCAAGGTTATGCCGGTGGGCTGGCGCGTTATCTGGCACGCCCGGATGCGCTTGCTCGCCGCGCCGATCCGCGCCGGATTCTGCCAGAGGCGCGCTCGGTAATAGTGGTGGCGGCTTCCTACGCCGGCGCGCCACTTCCTCCGTTGCCGCCGTTGCATGGGCGCGTCTCCCGCTATGCCTGGGGGGAGGATTATCATCGCTGGCTATTGCGGCGACTTAAAATGCTATTGCAGCGCCTAGCGGTAGATAAAGGGGCTTTCCCTGCTCGCGCTTATGTGGATACCGGGCCTATTTTGGAACGGGATTGGGCGCGGGAGGCGGGGTTGGGTTGGTTGGGCAAGCATACCAACTTGATTCATCCCCGGTGGGGATCGTATCTCTTCTTGGGTGTTGCGTTAGTGGGCTTGGATTGCGAACCGACTTCTCGTCCTGAGTTACCCGCTTGCGGCAGTTGTACGCGCTGCCTGGATGCTTGTCCTTCCGGCGCGCTGATGGCTCCCGGGCGGTTGGATGCGCGGCGTTGCGTGGCTTATCTGACTATTGAGCATCGCGGTAGTATCCCGGTGGAATTACGCCCGGCATTAGGTGAAAATCTCTGCGGGTGCGATATCTGTCAAGAAGTCTGCCCGTGGAACCATAAGCCGCTCTTGGCTCACCAGGGGGAACGCGCGCCGGCAGCCGCAACTTTGTATCTACCGGAACTCCTGCTAATGAAAGCTGAGGAGTTCCGGGCGCGTTTTCGGCAGACGGCAATTTGGCGCGCGACGCCGGAAGGATTGGCCCGTAATGCGGCAGTAGTGCTGGGGAACCGTGGCGACCCCGCCGCCATCCCCTACTTGGAGCAGGTCGTTAGCTCGCCCCGGAGTGACCTGCTCCGCGAACATGCCGCCTGGGCTATTCAGCGGATAAAAAGTAACGCCTAGGAGCTAGCTGGCAGCTCCCTAAATGACCTCCATCTGCCGCCCCACTTGTTCCATGATCTCCAAGACTTTTTCTAACTGCGCGTCAGTGTGCGTGGCGATGTAACTGGTGCGTAGGAGGGTGGCGTTGGGGGGGACGGCCGGGGAGAGCACCGGGTTGGTGTAGACGCCTGCCTCGAAGAGCGCGCGCCAGACTTGGAGGGTTTTGGTGTGATCGCGGATGAAGATGGGGATGATGGGCGTCTCGGTCTGCCCAATATCGAAGCCTAACTCGCGGTAACGACGACGCATGAACGTGCCAATCTCGTTGAGCCGCGTGATGCGCTCCGGTTCTTGTTGCATTACATCCAGGGAGGCCAGCGCGGCCGCGGCGTTGGCCGGGGGGATGCTGGCGCTGAAGATGAGCGAGCGGGCCGTGTGCTGGATGTAATCCAGCACGTCGGCGTCGCCGGCGATGAAGCCGCCCAGCGAAGCGAAGGACTTGCTGAAGGTCCCCATGATCAGGTCCACGTCGTCTGTCATGCCGAAGTGGGCCGCGGTGCCGCGTCCGCCGCCTAAGACGCCTAAGGAATGTGCGTCGTCCACCATCAGCCGCGCGCCGTATTGTTGACAGAGCGGGATGATTTCCGGCAGCGGGGCGATATCTCCGCCCATGCTAAAGACGCCATCTACCACCACTAATTTCCCCACTTCCTCTGGCAGGGAGGCGAGTACCCGTTTTAACGAGGCCATGTCGTTGTGGATGAAGCGTTTCATCTTCCCAGAGGAGAGCTGGCAGCCATCTACGATACTGGCGTGATCGTCCTTGTCGGTGATGATGTAGTCGTCACGGCCCACGATGGCGGGGATGGTGCCCACGTTGACCTGGTAGCCGGTGCTGAAGACCAGCGCGGCTTCCTTGTCCACCCAAGCGGCCAGCCGACGTTCCAATTCTAGATGTATTTCCAACGTCCCGTTGAGGAAGCGCGAACCGCTGCAACTGGGACCATAAGTGTTGATGGCATCAATTGCAGCCTGCCGCACTTGCGGGTGCATGGTCAGGCCCAAGTAGTTGTTGGAACCGATCATGAGCAGGTTGCGTTCCCCGATATGGGATTCTGTCCCTTCGTTGTTAGTTAACGGAATAAAATAGGGGTAGAGTCCAGCCGCACGAGCTGCTTGGGCCGGCTGATAACCACCTTGACATTTCTTGAAAATATCCATAATTTCTTTGCTCCTTATTTGCTAGCTACTTAACAATAAAGATCCATTGTAAAGTTAAAATTGTTCCTGGTCAAGGGCGAATGGCAAATCAGCAAATGGCAAATTGGCGAATGGCGCCTTCGCTGCCGAGAGCTAGTTAGCAAAGAAGTACCTAAGCACTTATCATTGCTCACCAGTTCTTCGCTTTCTCGCCTTCTCGCCTTCTCGCTTATTTGACAGGCGGCGATATCCCGTTACGCTAGCTAGATGGCAAAGGGCAAGGTGGGGCTGGGACGACGCGGGGAGACGCTGGCGGCTAGAGTGTTGGAGCGTCAGGGGTTTACCATTGTGCGGCGGAATTGGTACTGCGTGGCCGGTGAGGTGGATATTGTCGCGGTCCGGCAAGGGGAGCTCACCTTCTTCGAGGTGCGTACCCGGCGTGGAGCCGCATACAGCTCGCCGGAACAATCCGTGACGCCGCGTAAGCGGGCGCGGATGGAAGCCGTCGCCCGGCGTTATCTGGCTGCGGAGTGTACGGTGCTCGATCCTAGCTGGCATCTGGGATTGGTGGCTGTGGTGCTGGATCGCACGGGGAAGTTGCAACGCATTACGCTCTATCCAGATGTGGGCGGGGAGCCGTGGCCGGGCAATTTTGCGTGACGGTTACTGGGATGATTTGTACGGGAGGGGACGCAGATGCACGCAGATTTTCGCAGACAAAATCAAAAAATTGCGTTAGTCAGCGTGCTAAAAGATATATTGGTTCACTGTGGCTGGTCTTTTGCAGGAACTGTCCTTGTCAGGGACTGCGCCGCCTAGCCGGGCCTAATCCCGCTGTGCGGGCACGGTCAAGAGACCGTCCCGAGCTGTCGTTGCTGGGCAATTTGTGTAGGGTGTACTATATGTGAGCAGGAGTTTTAATTGAGAGAACCAGCATTGATACCGCTAGTGGTCATTATGGGGCCGACAGGGATAGGCAAGACCCGTCTGGCGGCCGAGATTGGGCCGCGTTGGGGTGCGGAAGTAATTTCGGTGGATTCCCGACAATTTTACCGTGGGATGGATATTGGGACTGCCAAGCCCTCGCCAGCAGAGTTGGCGCAAGTGCGGCAGCATCTCATTGATATCGCCGCCCCGGACGAGACTGTGGGTCTGGCGCGCTTCCTGGAGTTGGCGCGCCCGCTGATCCAGGAAATCCACCGGCGCGGTAAGTTGCCTTTTCTGGTGGGGGGGACGGGGCAGTATATTCGCGCGCTGCTTCAGGGCTGGCAGGTGCCGCATGTGCCCCCCGATCCAGAATTGCGCGCCGAGCTGGAAGCGTTGGCGTCCCAAGACCCCGACGCGCTCTGGCAGCGGTTGTTGGCGTTGGATGCCGGTGCCGTGGAGTTCATCCATCCTCACAATCTGCGACGCATCATCCGCGCGCTGGAGGTATCACTCAAGGCCGGGCAGCCTTTCTCCGAGTTGCGACGGCGTATTCCGCCCCCGTATCGCGTGTTGCAGATTGGTTTGACTATGGAACGTGAAGCACTCTACGCGCGCGTTGATGCGCGGGTGGAGGCAATGCTGGATGCGGGGTTGGAGGAGGAGGTGCGCCGGCTACTGGACGACGGATATGGTTGGGAGTTGCCGGCCATGTCGGGGTTGGGATATAGTCAGTTGCGGCCCTATCTGGCGGGGGAATGTACGTTGGCCGAAGCCGCGGAACGCATTAAGTTGGATACACATGATTTCATTCGCCGGCAATATACCTGGTTCAACGGGGCTGAAATCCGCTGGGTAGATGTTACAGAAGAGCCGGCGGTAGCCACCGCACGACTGTTGGCCGATTTTGTGAGTGGGTAATAAGGAAGCGGTTATCTAGAGGAAAAGACGTGGGGAGTATTCCCCCACGTCTTTTTGGTTTCAGATCTTATCTATAGTAGCACGATCAGGAGACCGGCCACAGCTCCTCGCCCTAACTTTTTTATGTGGGACGTCAGCGGTTACAAACCGAGCAGCTGATCGAGCTTGCGGCGATTAAAACCTACTATAATTCGTCCGTTGATATCAATTTGCGGCACTCCTTGACGTCCACTGCGGCGCATCATATCGCGGGCGGCGGCATGGTCACGGGAGACATCAATATCTTTGAATTGGATGTTATTTTTCTGTAGATAACTCTTGGCGTGTTTGCAATGTGGGCAGGTAGGGGTGGAAAAAACGATTACTCGCGGTTGTCTCTTTTCTGTTTTCATAGTGACTCCTTGTTTAGTAATATCTCAAATAACCACATTTTATTATATGATTATCTGGTTAATTGTCAAGGATGCTGAGTTTTTACTCTCCAGGTAGCAGGTGGATACAGGATTCGTAGAAACTGGCGCCTACTTTTGTCCCAGCAGGGTAAATTCTGGCGCTGCGCGTAGGATCAGATTCCACGACGTCTAGTAACTGGCCTTCAATTTCCACCTGATAATCAATTCTATCGCCCAAGTAGGCGGCCTGACGCACGGTGGCGGTATAAGTGCCGCCCTGCTCATGGAGGCGGACCATCTCTGGCCGCACTACCAATGTGATTGGACGGTCGAGAGCATAACGCTCTTCTTCTTGGGGAACATGTAGCCTCTGACCGAGCGCCTCGAGGCTCAAGATGCCTTTTTCAATTCCCTTGACTACCCCGGTGACGAAATTGGCGCGTCCGATGAAATCTGCCACGAACCGACTTCGGGGGTAACGGTATACCTCTTGCGGCGGGGCGACTTGTTCGATGATTCCGTGATTCATAATCACCACCCGGTCGGAAAGCGTCATCGCTTCTATCTGGTCGTGGGTGACGTAGACGCTGGTGATCCCCAAGGTTTGCTGAATGCGCCGAATTTCCGTGCGCATCTGCTCGCGGAGTTTAGCATCCAAGTTGGAGAGCGGCTCATCCATCAAGAGCACCTTCGGTTCCATGACCAGCGCGCGGGAGAGCGCGACACGCTGTTGTTGCCCCCCAGAAAGCTGATTGGGAGCGCGTTTTTCCAGCCCTTCTAACTCCACCAATGCCATGACCTTCCCCACACGTCTCTTGATCTCACTTTGCGCCAGGTGCTGCACGTTCAAGCCGTAGGCGATGTTCTCAAAGACGTTGAGATGTGGAAAGATCGCGTAGCTTTGGAAGACCATGGACATATTCCGCTGGTGGGGGGGAAGTTCGTTAATCCTTTGTCCATCCAGTGAAATAGAACCCTGCGTGGGGAATTCAAACCCGGCAATCAAGCGCAAGGTGGTGGTTTTGCCGCATCCCGAAGGCCCTAGCAAAGTTACCATCTCCCCTTTAGTGATTTCCAGTGAGATGTCGTTTACCGCCAGCACCTCCGTGCTGCCGCCTCGAGGTGGAAATATCTTAACTAGATTTTTCAATGATAAAAACATGATTTATAATCCTCCGATTGTTGACCACAGATAAGCGACTCTTGTATCGCGCCCTTGAAGCTATGCGCCTATAGTTATATCCACGCTGCCCTGATCTTTCAACAACTTATTGGTGACAAAGTAGAGTAACCCGATGGCGATTAGGACAAAGATGATGATGGTGGTGGAATACGCGGCGGCGATGCTGATGCCTCCCTGTTCCCACTCGCTGAGGATGGCAGCCGTGACGATCCGCCAGCGGGCGTTGACCAGGAAGATGATGGCTGAGACGCTGGTCATGTGGCGCGTGAAACTGAAGATCAACCCGGAGAGGAGCGCCGGCAAGATCAACGGGAGTGTCACTTTGCGAAAGGTGTATTGGGCATCCGCGCCCAGGATACTTGAAGCCTCTTCGATCGTCGGATCAATCTGCTGTAAGGCGGCGATGCCCGCGCGCACTGAGGCTGGCAGGCTCCGCACGGCGTAAGCGGCAATGATGATGAAGGGGCTGCCGACAAGTGCTAACGGTGCGTCAGTGAAGGTGAGGGCGCAAGGAATTGCCAATGCTCCAATGGCCAGCGCGAGCCGCCAGTTGTCCTTTTCGGGTTTTACAAAGAATATTCCCCCAAAGATCAGGCCGGTGGCTAAGAAAATCGGAGGTAGCTGAAAAGGAACCTTGATGTATGTGGCGAATTGATAGATGGCATTGCTCCAAAAGCCGCCGGATATAGTACGGCTGAGAGTTGCGATGGGCATGGCCAAGTAATCGCTTAGATCATAGGCGAAAAAGTAACCACCTAGCAATAGCAAGAGTTGTCCACGTTGTTTCAACTCGCGTCCCCAGTGGAAATAAAGTCCCAACGCGATGGAGAGACCGCCTAAGAGGTAGTAGAGTCCACGTAGCCCTAGTGGCCCATCCAGGAAACTGAGACCAATGCCCAGGACCGAACCGAGAGCGAGTACAATGAGCTGCTCCCGGGGTTTGTCAAAGAGCGACCGGACCAAGAATATGGAGAGGACCAGGTAGAGCAATATCACGATCAGCATGGGGGGAGTGCTGAAGGCCAAGACAAAGCCGATGCCTAAGATGGTACCGGGGATAGCGCCGCCTAAGTTGGAGCCAAAGTCCAACACGTCTTTGCCGCTGAATTTTTTGCGGACGACTAAGAAGGCGACTACCATGCCAATTAGCACCGCGATGGGCGTCGCGAGCACGCTGAGGAAGGTGGTATCCAGAATAGCTTCGATACCGCGCGTCACCATCAACCGCCACCACATCAGCGTAGGTGTGAAATCGGCGCCCCAGGCGGTGCTGAAGGAGCCGACGATGATTCCTAAATACAGGGTCACTACCAGCAGGCAAGCTAGATAAGTGACGCCGATGAACGTCCAGCGGATCCACGGATTGCTCTCCTTATGTTGTCCCCCCGTTGGCTTTCCGGTGACGGAGATGTAGGAACGCCGGCTGACGTAATAACGTTGGACTAAGAAGACAATCAAAGTGGGGATCAGCAAGACGAGAGCCAGAGTTGAGGCCTTCTGATAATTGTACTCGCCGCTGATGGCCAAGAAGATCTGCGCCGAAAGTACCATCACATTGCCGGAGATAAAGAGCGGGTTTCCCAGGTCGGCGAGCGATTCTACGAAGAGTAACAAGATCGAGCCGCCTATGCCGGGAATTAAGAGCGGCAACGTCACGGTGCGGAAGATGTGAAAGCGTCCCGCTCCCATGCTGGCGGCAGCCTCCTCCATGGCTGGATCTAACCGTTCCAACATGGCGCGCAGCATCAAGTAGGCCGCTGAGAAGAAGGTGATCACCTGTACCGCGACCAGTCCGTCCATGCCGTAGATATCATTGCTGCCGACGGGGAATGACATCCCCAGCACTTTGCGGGTGATGAGGCCGTTACGTCCAAAAAGCAAGATGGTACTCAAGGAGAGCGCGAAGGGTGGGGAGACGGTGGGGAGCAACGCCAGAATGTGTACCCAGCGTCTGCCAGGAATATCACACCGCACCAGGGTATAAGCGAAGATAAATCCTAAGAACGTGCCGCCAAAGGCCGTCAGTAGTCCCATGGTCATTGTATTGCGGAAGACCAGCCGCGCTTGAGGGCCGTAGTAATCATCAAAAAAGCGGATAAAGTAAGTCAGGTCAAATTGTCCTGTGGGGTTAAAGAAGCCATTACTGATGGTTTGAAAGATGGGGTAAAAGATAAAGACGAGCAAGAAAATACTGCAGAGCATTAGACTGATGAATAATACCGGGTCCTGGGCGATAAGCACGAACTCGCGGTAGCGACGTTGTAGAATTTGCTTTAGGGGGCCGGTTTTTTTGGTAGCCAGAGATTTTTCTTTCATAGGCGTTTCTCCCTGATAGTGCGTGTGGCTGAAGATTCAAAAATAATGTGCCGGAGTAACAAAAACCGAGACCTCCGAGGTCTACAAATCGACAAAGACCTCGGAGGTCTACTACTAGTTAATCCTTTAACCGCAAGTTATCTGCTGCGAAGATCTCGTTAGTGAATTTATCGACGAATTCAACTTTGTGCGTGCCCGCCCACTGGAAATCATAATCAATCAGAGTGACATCCAGCAGCTCAGGATGCGAGAGCTCCACGCCCTTGACGGTGGGGGCCTGATAGGCGTGATACTTGGGGCCTAGGGATTGCGTTTCTGCGGTAAGCGCCCAGTCAAACCACTTCTGCGCCGCGTCCAGGTGCTGGGCGCCTTTGATGATGCCCATGCCGCCGATCTCATAGCCGGTGCCTTCTGAGGGGAAGGTCAGCATTAAGGGTAAGTTGTTGTCATCAATTTCGTGGACGATGTCGTGTGAGAAGACTATGCCGACGGCAGCTTCTCCTTGTCCTACAAACTTGCCGGGCGCGGAGCCGCTCTTGGTGAACTGGTGTACTTGGGCGGCGTATTTTTCCAGGTATTCCCAACCTTTTTCCTCACCCATGACTTGCAGGATGGTGGAGAGGGCGGTGTAGGAAGTGCCAGAGGTGGAGGGGTGGGCCACCATTACTTGACCTTCGAATTCAGGTTTGAGCAGGTCTGCCCAGGAAGTGGGGGCTTCCGCTTCGGGATGGGCTGCCAGCCAATCCGTGTTGGTGCAGAAACCGAGCGAGCCTACGTAAATGCCAGCCCAATGATTGTTCACGTCCTTATACTTCTGTTGATCCAACAGGTTAGCGTAGTTGGGGGAATCATAGGCTTCAAATAAGCCCATCTCTGTGCCCGCGACGAAGCTGTCGATCGGCCCGCCCCACCAGATGTCGAATTGCGGATTATCTTGTTCGGCCTGCAAGCGGGCCAGCGCCTCGCCGCTGGACATGCGGACGTAGTTCACGGTAATGTCAAATTCCTTCTCGAATTCCTGTTTCATCCCCTGGCACCATTCTTCCTGGGGTGTGCAGAGCACGTTGATTTCAGTGCTGACCTCTTCCTGCTTGCATCCGGCCAACAACAGAGGCAACAAGAGCATTAGGGATAGCATGACGTACAACAGTTTCCTCGTATTCATTTCTTCCTCCTGAAAATTAGTTAAATAGTTTGCATGAAGAGAGCTCTCTAGGTTAAATAGCTTAGCGCAGCACCTCCTTTGGGGGTAATGGGAATAAAGTATACTTTTTGAGCCAGAAAAAACATGAGATAGCACTTGGCAATTCTATGAGTGGTCTTCAAGTTTGTCAAATCAGGTAGCGGGGCAGTAGTAACGTTTTACCCAGAGCCATACAGAGAAAAATGTCGCTCTCATTGCCTAAAATTAGTTCTCCGCTAAGCTGTCCAGACGCTAAGCAAAAGAGTTGGGTTGTTGGTCGTAAAATCTATTAGGGGATTCCCCCTAATAGAGCGTGGGGGTAAACACTAGCTCGAGAAGGGGAAAGTGGATTGATTCGGGGCTGTTCCTATGCTATCATTTAACATGTCTAATGAAGAATAGGAGGTAAACTAGAAAATAAGTTATAGAAGATCTAACCCCGCGTAGAGAAGAATCTCGATTGATTTTACCCATTTATGAGCTAATCCTTAGGGAGGATAAATATGTTTAAGAAAAATCTGTTTGCTGTTTTGACAATTCTAGTTTTGGCTTCAATGCTCCTGACTGCTTGCGGCGGAGCTGAAAAGGCCACCGAGGCTCCTGCGGATAACGAGCCAGCCGAGAAATTGGCGGTCGGCGTAGTGCTCCCGACAAAAGATGAGCCGCGCTGGATTCAGGATGAGACGCGCTTCCGCGAGATGCTAGGTGAGGCGGGCTACGATGTGGAGATTCTCTTCAGCCAAGGCTCTTCAGCCAAGGAAAAAGAGAACGTAGAGGCCCTGATCACCAAGAACGTTGAAGTAATCATCATCTGCCCACAAGATGGCACGGCGGCAGCGGCGGCGGCTAATGCGGCGGCTGAGGCTGGCGTCAAGGTCATCTCCTACGACCGCCTGATCCGTGACACGGACGCCGTAGATTACTACGTAACCTTTGATAGCGTCGCCGTGGGCGCGCAACAGGCCCAATACTTGGTGGATGGCGCCGAGGGGCAGGGCAACCCGCTCTACCTGTACGCCGGTGCTGCCTCTGATAACAACGCCTTCGTCTTCTTCCAGGGTGCGTGGAGTGTACTCCAACCCAAAATCGCCGATGGCACCTTCGTCATCAAGAACTCCAGTGCGGCTGAGGAACTGCAGGGCAAGGCAGAGCTGAGCCGCGATGAGCAGGCGCAGATTATCGGTCAAGTCACCACCAACTGGGACTTCAACACGGCCAAGAACTTGGCCGAGGCCAACCTGACTGCTGCGGCAGCCGAGGACAAGGGCGATGTCTTCATCCTAGCCCCGAACGATGGCACGGCGCGCGCGATTGCCGATGCGTTTGCGGCGGATAAAGATGTAACGAGCTACTTGGTCACCGGCCAGGATGCAGAGAAGGCTTCTGTGCAATACATCATCGACGGCAAGCAGTCCATGACCGTCTTCAAAGACGTCCGCACGCTGGTACAGGATGCCATCAATGCGGCGGTAGCCTTGCTTGAGGGCAAGAACCCCGAGGCCAGCGGCTCCTATAATAACGGTGCCACCGATGTTCCGGCCATTCAATCCGCGGTGGTTTCAGTCGATGCGGATAATGTCAAAGCTGCTCTGATTGATTCTGGCTACTATTCCGCTGACGACTTCACCGGGCTAGGCGAAGGTGCTGCGACGCCCCCCGAAGGCAAACTGGCGGTCGGCGTAGTGCTCCCGACGAAAGATGAACCGCGCTGGATTCAGGATGAAGAGCGTTTCCGCGCTGCTTTTGACACGGCGGGCTACGATGTGGAGATTCTCTTCAGCCAGGGTTCTTCTGCCAAGGAAAAAGAGAATGTCGAGGCGTTGCTCACCAAGGGCGTCAAAGTGCTGATCATCTGCCCGCAGGATGGCACCGCGGCCGCCGCCGCCGCTAACGCGGCCGCAGAGGCCGGCGTCCAGGTCATTTCCTACGACCGCCTGATCCGTGATACCGATGCCGTCAATTACTACGTGACCTTTGATAGCGTCGCGGTGGGCGCGCAACAGGCCCAATACTTGGTGGATGGCGCCGAGGGGCAGGGCAACCCGCTCTACCTGTACGCCGGTGCCGCCTCTGATAACAACGCCTTCATCTTCTTCCAGGGCGCGTGGAGCGTACTCCAACCCAAAATCGCCGATGGCACCTTCGTTATCAAGAACTCCAGTGCGGCTGAGGAACTCCAGGGCAAGGCGGAGCTGACCCGCGATGAGCAGGCGCAGATTATCGGTCAAGTCACCACCAACTGGGACTTCAACACGGCCAAGAACTTGGCCGAGGCTAACTTGACGATGGCGCAAGCCGAGGACAAGGGCGATGTCTTCATCTTGGCTCCGAACGATGGCACGGCGCGCGCGATTGCCGATGCGTTTGCGACGGACAAAGATGTGACGAGCTACTTGGTCACCGGTCAGGATGCGGAGAAGGCTTCTGTGCAATACATCATGGATGGCAAGCAGTCTATGACGGTCTTCAAAGACGTCCGCACGCTGGTACAAGACGCCATCAACGCGGCAGTAGCCCTGCTTCAGGGCGCAGAACCCACCGCCAAAGGTGCTTATGATAACGGCGCCACTGATGTTCCGGCCATTCAATCCGCCGTGGTTTCAGTCGATGCGGATAATGTCCAAGAAGTCTTGATTGATTCTGGTTATTACGACGCTGCTGATTTTGAATAGTTCTCTAAGCTGGCGAATAATAATTAGGTGAAAAAGCAGGGGTGGTGGAGATTTAATTTCAACACTGTCCCTGTTGAGCTAGCTTACTGTGTATAATTTTAGAAAACGGAGGCGCTATGGGTGCTCCCATATTGGAGATGCGGAACATTACTAAAGAGTTCCCCGGCGTGAAGGCCCTAGACAACGTTAGTTTTACGGTTGCTGAGGGTGAGATTCATGGCTTGGTAGGGGAGAACGGCGCGGGGAAATCTACCTTAATGAAAGTATTGAGCGGGGTACACGCTTTTGGATCGTACACCGGCGATATTTTGTTGCACGAGGAAGTGCAGGAATATAAGCATATTAGCGAGAGCGAAAAAGCCGGCATAGCTATCATTTACCAGGAATTGGCGCTGATTCCTGAATTGCCGGTTTATGAGAATATCTTCTTGGGTCAAGAGATTAGTAAAGGGCTCGCGATTAATTGGAACGAAACCATCAAACAGACCGCGGCGATACTTAAGCGTGTCGGATTGGACATAAACCCTTCTACCAAGATCAAGGATTTGGGGGTAGGGCAGCAGCAACTGGTGGAAATCGCCAAAGCGTTACATCGTAATGTGAGCATCTTGATTTTAGATGAGCCTACTGCGGCTTTGAATGAAGATGATAGCGCTAACTTATTGCGCTTGCTGCGCGAACAGCGTGAACAAGGGGTTACCTGCATCTTGATTTCCCATAAATTGAAAGAGATCATAGATGTTGCAGATACAGTCACTGTTTTGCGTGATGGACAGACTATTTGTACTCTGGATGCCAGTGCCGGTGAAGTAGCCGAGCCCGCGTTGATCAAGCACATGGTAGGACGAGAAATTGATAACATCTATCCGCCTAGAGAGCATGAAATTTCCACAGAGGTCGCGTTCGAGATCAAAAACTGGCATGCCTACGATCCGCGACTGGGACGAGAAATCCTGAAAGATATCAATTTCAACGTCAAGAAAGGTGAAATCGTCGGGTTGGCGGGGTTGATGGGAGCTGGACGTACGGAGCTGGCATTAAGCTTGTTTGGCAATGCCGCTCATTATCATATTAGCGGGGAGATATTCGTAAAGGGTGAACCAATAGAGTTTGGACATCCCCACGATGCACTTGAGGCGGGGTTGGTGTACCTCACAGAGGATCGCAAAGGGGATGGTCTGATTCTAATCCAGGATGTGAAGCAGAATATCACTCTGGCGAATTTGCAGGAGATTGCCCATCATGGCAGGATTGATAACAATGCCGAGATTAAAGTGGCGAATGAATATCGGCGTTCTCTGACTATCAAGACGCCCAGTATTGAACAGCTGGTGAGTAATCTAAGTGGTGGCAATCAGCAGAAAGTCAGTCTGGCTAAATGCTTGTTTGTCAAACCGGATATATTGATTTTGGATGAACCCACCCGTGGTATTGATGTGGGCGCCAAATATGAAATTTATACGATTATGAATAGGTTAGTGCAAGAAGGGATGAGTATTATCACGATATCATCTGAGTTGCCGGAGATACTTGGCATGAGCGATAGAATCTACGTCGTTTCTGGCGGGAGAATCGTTGGAGAGATGCCGGCTGCGGAAGCTACTCAAGAAAATATCATGAGTCTAGCGACGGATTACTGAGGAGGTTAGAAATGTTTTTTAGGGACTTGCAGAAGGTCTTAAAGGAAAATATCCGCGAATATGGTATGTATATTGCCCTGTTCGTAATTATGGCGATTTTCACCATCACCACGGATGGTATTTTTATTTCGTCACGTAATATCAGTAACCTGTTGAACCAGACGGGTTACATTGCAGTATTGGCTGTCGGCATGACATTGGTGATTGTCATTCAACATATCGATCTGTCGGTAGGCTTTCTCTCCGGCTTTCTAGGGGCGATCGCGGCGATTGCGCTCTCGTTCTGGCATTTACCCGTGTATGTGGTCATTCCGTTGGCTCTGGTGCTCGGGACGCTGGCGGGCTTGCTCACCGCTTTCCCGGTGGCACAGTTGGGGATTCCCTCTTTTGTGACTTCTCTGGCTGGCTGGTTGATTTATCGTGGGGCTTTGCTGTTGGTCACGGCGGGCACTGGGACGATCATTATCAACGATGAGATATTTAATGCTATTGGCAATGGTTACATCCCCGATATTCCTGGCCTGAGTAATATCTTGCCAGAGGTGCACAAACTGACTTTGCTGTTGGGTGTCGTGGCCATCGTCTTTTTCATTAGAAGTGCCTTCAGTAGCCGCAAAGAGAAACAAGGTTATAATTTTGAGGTCTTGCCCCAAAATATATTTATCCTGAAGTTGGTTTTTGTCTCTGTGTTGATGGCCCTGATTACCTGGGTGCTGGCGGGATACAATGGCCTTTCTTGGACCGTCGTGGTAGTATTGTTGGTAGTGGGAATTTATCACTTTATCACCACGCAAACGGTGATTGGACGGCATGTTTACGCCGTGGGAGGTAATCCAGAGGCTGCCGAGTTGAGTGGTATCAATGTGAAAAACATTATCTTTATGGTCTTTGGTTCAATGGGGATGCTTTCTGCTTTATCGGGCATTCTTTTTGCTTCACGCTTGCAATCTGCCACCACTACGGCCGGCACGTTGTTTGAGCTGGATGCCATCGCGGCGGCGTATATCGGCGGCGTCTCGGCGGCCGGTGGTGTAGGTAAGGTCATGGGGTCGCTGATTGGGGCGCTGGTTTACATGTCACTCACCAGCGGCATGAACTTGATGGGCATTGACATTGCTTATCAGTACGTCGTGCGTGGGGCGGTGCTCGTAGCTGCCGTGGCCTTTGATGTCGCTACGCGGAATAGCAGCAAGCAGGGTTAGCTTATAGCTATTCGTACTATTTCAAAAACTCGTGCAGGTGCCCTCGGCTGACGATCTCGCATTGGGCATCTGCACGGTCTTTTATAGGGTCTTAGAAATGTGCTAGTTCTACTTATTATGAAAACTGATCAACCGAAATTTCTTAGAGTCAATCATCTTTCTCACTACTTTGGTGCGGTGCCGGCATTAGTGGATGTGAATTTTGCACTTGCGTCAGGCGAAGTGTTAGGCGTGGTGGGACAGCGAGGGGCGGGTAAATCTACGCTCTTTCGATTGCTCGGTGGCGTCTACACACCTTCGGCTGGTGAGATTATCCTAGATGGCAATCCCGTGGCGCTTAAAAGCGCGGCCCGGGCCCAACGTTTGGGTATTACCGCAGTACAACAGGCTCCGCAGTTGATTAATGAAATGGACGTGGCGCATAATGTTTTCCTGGGACGCGAGATTCGTGCTCCAGGATGGCTGAGACTGTTGCCCGAAGATGGGGAGATGCTGACGATAGCGCGCGATTTGTTGGCCTCCTTCGAGATGTCTCCCGATTTTTTTAGGAAATGCGCGGCTAATCTCTCCGATGAACAGAGACAGGTGGTGGCTCTGGCGCGGGCATTCTGCCGTCCCTCTCGCTTGCTATTGCTGGATGATGCCCTGGAGGCCCTTAGCTTTGTACGTCAGGAGAAGCTACTGGAATGGATTGCGGCGTTGAAGTCTCAACAGGTCGCGGTCATCTTGAGTAGCGATGATCTGGAACACATCTTTTCCGTTACCGATCGTATCCTGGTCTTATATCAAGGCCAGCAACTAGCCCTGCGGCGTACCACTGAGACTACTCCCCGTGAGATTGTAGAGTTGATTGTGGGTTCCAAACGCCAAGCCCGGGTCACGCCGGTAATCTGGGCGTTCGAGAACTACCATCGGGCCCAGCAGCAAGCCGAAAAATTGCGCCAGGATCAACTAGCCTTGCGCCAGAGTTTGGAAGAGAAGGATTCGCTCAATCGTCAGCTAATTGAGCGGTTAAATAATCAACTGGAAGCGCTGGACGGCTTGAACTTGGCGTTGCAGGAGGCTGGTCGTCGTTTGATCAGTGAGCGGGAAGCTGAGCGTAAAGTGCTGGCGCGCGAGCTGCACGATCAGATCATCCAGGATCTGTTGAGCTATAATTATCAACTGGAAGAGGCGGAAAATGCTCCCCAGATCCAGCATTTGGAACTGGCGCAAATCCGCCAGGGTATCCGGCAAGTGGTAGGGAGCCTGCGCCAGGTATGCAGCGACCTACGTCCCCCCACTATTGACAACCATGGTCTTTCGGCAGCCATCCGCTCACTGGTAGGGCAGTGGACTACCCGGAGCGGTATCGCGGTGAAACTGGATATTGCTTCTGATTTGGGGCGTTTGCCAGAACCCATCGAGCTTTCAGTTTTCCGTATTGTCCAAGAGGGCTTGCGTAACGTCCAGAAACATGCCAGTGCGACGCAGGTGAGACTCTCGCTGCAACGGACGGATGTGGCCGGTCTGGTGGTGCGCTTGAGCGACAATGGCTACGGGATGGGTGACCCGGTGGATTTGGCTGCCTTGACTGAGCAGAAACATTTTGGACTGGTGGGCATCAGCGAGCGGGTTTCATTGCTCTCCGGTAGTTTAATCGTGCGGACATCCTCAACCGGTGGATTGGAGTTGGAGATTGAGATTCCTAGCCCCTATCCTTCGGCACATAAATAGCTCGTTCATTACATATTGTCTGCCGTCTACCATCCACCTCTTAAATCAATCACTCAGGTCATAATAATGCAAAAAAAGGCTATGAATAGAACTCGTCTGTTGTTGGCGGATGATCATGCTCTTGTGCGAGCCGGTATCCTGAATGCCTTGCAAGAGCTCCCCGAACTGGAAATTGTAGGCCAGGTCGACGATGGAACGGCGTTACGCACCGCGCTAGCTGCTGAGCAGCCGGACCTCTTGATTGTCGATGTGAAGATGCCGGAATTTGAACCTCTGGCCGCTATTCGGCAGATCCGTGAACGTTATCCTCAAATGCGCATCCTCGTCATCAGCGCCTACGATGATGATGTCTATGTGCAGGGATTATTAGGTCTCGGCGTGGATGGATATCACCTCAAAGACCAGCCACTCAGCGATCTTAAATTGGCAGTACAACGCATTTTGGCGGGGAAGCGCTGGGTTTCCAGTCCTCTCTTGGATAAGTTGGTGCAACATACTGTCCAGCTCCCTCGACGTTCCCCGCTCACTCCCCGTCAACATGATTTATTGCGGCTACTGCAGGAGGGTTTGGATAATCAGAGCATCGCGCAACGCCTGGGGTTGAGCGTCAAGACGGTGGAAAATCATCTTACCGGACTCTACCGGCGCCTGGATGTCCAGAGCCGGTTGGAAGCGGCTACATACGCTCTGGAGCACCCTGAAATCATGGGGTTTTCTGGTCGGCAGATAAGTCCCCGGCATTTGTCCCCCGCCCGTGCGGTGGCTTTGCCCTCACAATTCACATTGCTATTGGTGGATGATAGTGATTTCTACCGCGCTCAATTGCGACGCATGGTCGGACGGGCCTATCCCCAAGCAGTGGTTTACGAAGCAGCTAGTGTCGGAGAAGCTGTCAGGTTGGCTAAAGCGCTTTCCCCATCTTTGGTGCTGGTGGATGTAGTTTTGGGTGACGAAGATGGCATTCGTTGCACCCGACGTCTCAAAGCTCTCTGCCCCGATGCGCGTATCGTCTTGATCAGTGCCTATCCCGACCGTGAATTCCACCGGCTGGGGTTGGAAGCGGGCGCGGTGGCCTTCTTAGATAAGAAAGATCTGGACGTCGCCGCAGTACAGCAGATTATCGAAAACGTCCCGGCGTGAAGATTAGCCGTTAGCTATGGTCGGTCTCCCGACCGCGCCACCACAGTCTGCTGGGCATTTTAGGCCGTGGTTGGCCCCGTGACACAGCTGAGTCGCTTGCTGAAGTGCATGGCGCCGGCTGTCCACCCACGTTGATGCACTCTAGTCTCTGTTCACGCCGGTGGACCGGCGGCTTTAGCCTCCGGGAGACCCCTTTAGTAGGCGTGCTGCGGCTGATGAAAACCTAAAGACATCCGCTATTTGCCATTTTTAGCACTCTTCCCTGTCGAGTGCTTGACAAAAAAACAGGCTTGTGTTATTATGTTGACTATCATTTAGCACTCTAAGTCGGCGAGTGCTAATGAGCGTAAACCACAATTTTAGATTGGATGGAGGTAAGAGCATGAGTGTAGAGATTCGTCCTTTGGGTGACCGTGTAGTGGTAAAGCCCATCGAAGAAGAAGAGATGACCATTGCTGGCGGCAAACTGGTGCTGCCGGATACCGCCAAAGAAAAGCCCCAACAGGGTCAGATCTTGGCGCTGGGTGCGGACGTAGTGAGCGATGTCTTGCAGGAAGGCGATACCGTGATCTATGCCAAGTACGCTGGTACCAAATTCAAGAGTAGTTTTGGTGATGAAGTTCTGATCTTGCGTGAGGATGATTTGCTGGCAGTTCTGGCAGCCTAACGTTAGTTTATACAAGTATACTGAAAAGGAGTAAAGATAATGGCTAAACAACTTAAATTTGGACGTGATGCCCGTGCGGCTTTGCAGGTAGGCATGGAAGTACTGGCCGAGGCGGTAGTAACCACCTTAGGCCCCAAGGGTCGCAATGTGGCTTTGGATAAGAAATGGGGTTCCCCCACGATTACCCATGATGGCGTGACTGTGGCCAAAGAAATTGAATTGGAAGATCCCTTCGAAAATATGGGCGCGCAATTGCTCAAAGAAGCCGCTACCAAAACCAATGATATCGCCGGTGATGGCACCACCACCGCGACGCTGTTGGCGCATGTGTTAATTGAAGAGGGTATGAAGAATGTGGCCGCCGGCGCTAACCCCATGTTGCTGAAGAAGGGGATTTTGACGGCTGCTGAGAAAGTTGCCGAGGCTGTGAATGATGAGGCGGTTGAGGTCGTGACCAAAGAAGACGTAGCCAGCGTCGCTTCCATCTCCGCGCAAGACCGCCAGATCGGTAACCTGATCGCTGAAGTAATGCACAAAGTCGGTAAAGATGGCGTCATCACCGTTGAGGAATCCAAGGGCTTGTCCTTCGACATCGAGTACGTGGAAGGTATGCAATTTGACCGTGGCTACATCAGCCCTTACTTCGTCACCAACCCCGAGACTATGGAAGCCGTGATTGAAGATGCTTACATCTTGATCCATGATTCCAAGATTTCCTCCGCTCAGGACTTAGTCCCGATTTTGGAGAAACTGGTACAGAAAGGCGTCCGCAGTCTGGTTATCCTTGCCGAGGACGTAGATGGTGAGGCTCTGGCGACTCTGGTCGTCAACAAGTTGCGCGGCATGTTGACCGCGGTAGCCATCAAGGCCCCCGGCTTTGGCGATCGCCGCAAGGCCATGTTGCAGGATATCGCCACCTTGACCGGTGGGCACGTGATCACCGAGGAAGAGGGCCGTAAGTTAGAAAGCACCACTCTGGCCGACCTAGGTCGCGCTGATAAGGTCGTCACCACCAAAGACGACACCACCGTCGTGGGTGGCCGAGGCAGTGATGAGATGATCATGGCCCGTGTCAACCAAATCAAGGCCAGCATTGAGAATTCCACCTCAGATTATGACCGCGAGAAGCTCCAAGAGCGGTTGGCGAAGATGGCGGGCGGCGTAGCCATTATCCGGGCCGGCGCAGCTACCGAGACCGAGCTCAAAGAGAAGAAGCACCGTGTGGAGGACGCCTTGAGCGCCACGCGCGCGGCAGTCGAAGAGGGTATCGTCCCTGGCGGCGGTATTGCGTTGCTCAATGCCTTGAGTGTGTTGGCTGAGATCAAGATGGCTTATCCCGATGAGCAGACTGGTGTAAATATCCTCTACAAAGCATTAGAAGCTCCTATTCGCCGCATTGCCGAGAATGCTGGGCAGGACGGCGCGGTTATTTTGGCCGATGTACGTCGCGAGCAGGAAAACCAAGAGAATAATCTCATTGGTTACGATGTGATGACGGGTACCTTCAGAGATATGCTGCAGGCCGGCATCATTGACCCCTCGAAAGTCACCAAGGGCGCGTTGTTGAACGCCGCTTCCGTGGCGGCGATGGTTCTCAGCACCGAAGCTCTCATCACCGATATCCCTGAACCGACTCCTCCGGCTCCCGCTGGTGGTGCACCTGGAATGGGTGGTATGGGCGGCATGGGCGGTATGATGTAAGATTCTTGCGCGGTTGATTGACCGACCGTGTAGTTATCAAAAAGCCCCAGAGCAGAGCTCTGGGGCTTTTTGCATAGTTGCCTTCACCATCTGCACAACTGGCAATCTGAAAGCAGGAATTTCAACATTGCGGAACGGAGAGCACAGGGATTATTTTCTTCTTTTGCTAACATTCCCTCTTGACAAAATTTTGGCTTATGTATATACTGTAAGCGGTTACAAAAACCGCTTACCTGAATTAGGCTAAGGACCTCACATGAGTTTATCAACTGATGAGAAGAAACGTTCCAGAGCCACGATTGATGATGTCGCTAAGTTGGCCGGAGTGTCCAATGCTACGGTTAGTCGAGTGTTCAATAGGACAAATCTGGTGACGCCGAAGACTACTGAACGGGTCCGCGCAGCGATTATCAAATTGAATTACCGTCCTCAGGCTGCGGCCCAAGTATTGGCGAACCAGAAGAGTAATACCATTGGTCTCTTATTATCAGAAATTGGGGGGGATTTTTTTACTCCCATGTTGCGGGGCATCGAGTCCCAGGCCAATGCCGCCGGTTATGGTTTGTTGATCTACGCCACGCAGAAAGAGAGACTCCTTTCTAGTCCACTGGGGGAGCATAACACGGATGGGTTGTTGGTCTTTGTGGATAGTTTGGCCGATAGTGAATTAGCTCGCTTTAAGCAGATTGGTTTCCCCGTGGTATTGATTCATCGTTCTTCTCCTCCGGGTTTGCAGATACCGAGCGTGACTATCGAGAATAAAAACGGCACGCGACGGTTGATGGCGCATCTCATTGAAGTGCATCATTATCGTCGGATCGCGTTCTTGACCGGCCAGGAAGGGCACGAGGATGCGCAGCGGCGCGAACTGGGTTATCGTGAGGCGTTGGCGGCGCATAACATCCCTTTTGATCCCCAGTTGGTGGCCCCCGGCCAGTTTAATCGCGAAATAGCGCAAACTTCGGCTGAAACGTGGCTGCGGGACGGAGTGGAATTTGAGGCGCTCTTTACTTGCGATGATGAAGCGGCGATTGGCGTGTTGGCGGCTTATAAGCGGGCTGGAGTGCGGGTGCCCGAAGATGTCGCGGTAGTTGGATTTGATGATATTAACTTAATGCGTTACATCACTCCAGCTTTGACTACCGTGCGCGCACCCGTTGAATTGGTGGGGAAGACGGCTACTCAGCAGTTAGTGCGCTTAATTGCCGGTGAAGAGCTCGCCGGTGTTACTCTGTTGCCTACAGAATTGATAATTAGACGTTCTTGTGGCTGTTCGCCTTAGCCGAGAGGGGCGCATAGCCATTATTTTTTAGAGGTCACTGTAAGCGGTTTTAGAGAAGGCTTACATTTTCGCGTAGGATGATTTCACTGAGAGGGGTGCAGATAAAAGTGATAAATCAGTAATTAAGAGGTCCCTTTTAGAGGAATCAAGGATGAGTTCATGGTTTAGATAGTCGGTTTATACCGAGGGAGGTGCAGGAGCGGCAAAGTGAAGTAGAGGAGAGCTGCTTAATTCTGTATGCGAAAATCCAGGAGAGGGAAATGAGAGTTACGGTGATTGGGGCCGGTTCAAGTTATACGCCGGAATTGATAAATGGTTTTCTAGCTCGGAGAGCTTCTTTTCCGCTCTCCGAGCTCTGGTTGATGGATATTGATCCTGAACGATTGGCGATTGTTGGGGGTTTTGCGCAACGTATGGTCGCTGCTCAAGGTGTGCCTTTCGACGTGCATTTGACCACGGAGCTGCGCGCGGCAGTACAGGGAGCCTCTTACGTCATCACGCAACTCCGCGTGGGCCAGATGGCGGCGCGGCGCGCGGACGAATATCTAGGACGGCGTTATGGCTTGGTCGGGCAGGAGACTACAGGTGTGGGCGGCATGGCGAAGGCGCTCCGCACCATCCCCGTGATTTTGGATGTGGCGCGGGAGATACAAGCGGTCGCCCCAGGCGCCTTGCTGGTCAATTTCTCCAATCCCTCTGGTTTGGTGACCGAAGGGGTGGCGCGTTATGCTCCGGATGTGGCGGCGGTGGGTGTTTGCAATGTAGCGTTCAACACCAAGATGAAGTTCCTGGAACTGTTGGTTAAGCAGTCTGGAGCGCCCATCGCTCCCGAAAGGGCTGAACTGAACACGCTAGGATTAAACCATCTTTCTTGGCACCGGGGGTTCACGGTGGATGGAGAGGAACACTGGCCGCAAATCATGGAGGCTTTCGAAGAGCAGGTAAAAGCCGACCCAGAGCAGGAATGGGATTTGGCTACTATCCAAGCCCTGGGCATGATTCCCAATTACTACTTGGAGTATTACTACTACACCGCCAAGAAGATCGCCGCACAGAAAAAATGGCCGCCCTCGCGGGCCGAAGAAGTGATGCGGATTGAGGAGCAATTGCTGGCGCAGTATGCCGAACCAGAGCGAAAAGAGCCGCCAGCGCTGTTGATGGAACGCGGCGGGGCCTATTACTCCACGGTGGCGACGCAGTTGCTCAATGCACACTACAATGATTGGGGAGAGATACACGTGGTCAATGTACCGCATCGGGGAGCAGTGCCGGGCTGGCCGGAGGATTGGGTGTTGGAATTGCCCTGCCGTGTTAACCGTGATGGTCTACTCCCGTTGCCCACCGAACCACTGCCGCCGGTTTGCGCGGGGTTGCTGGCTAACGTCAAGGCCTACGAGCTGCTGACGGTGGAGGCTGCCGTGCATGGGGATCGTCAGGCGGCTTACCAGGCACTCCTCGTGCATCCGCTGGGGCCGGCTGCTGATCAAGTCCAAACGGTATTGGACGATCTACTGGAGACGCATAAACGCTACTTGCCGCAGTTTTGGGCGGAGTGAGCATGGCAGATTATTTCTTGGGCATAGACATTGGCGGCACCAAGAGCCATGCTCTAATCACCGACGAGCTAGGTCACAGGGTAGGCTTTGCCGAAGTTGGCGCCGGCAATTATGAAACGGTAGGTTGGTCAGGGTTGCGCCGCGTGCTTCGTGAGCTTGTCAATCAGGCAATAGCCAGAGCCGGCATCACGCTGGCGCAACTATCCGGGGTGGGCTTTGGCATCGCCGGCTACGATTGGCCTGGCGAGCGGGCGGCGCATTGTGAAATAATCGCGTCCCTGGGATTGCAGGCTCCTTACGCTCTGGTCAACGATGCGCTCATCGGTCTAATCGCCGGGGCGAGCGAGGGCTGGGGCGTGGGCGTGGTTTCTGGCACCGGGAGCAACTGCTGGGGCCGTGATCGTCAAGGCCGCGAAGGACGGGTGACGGGCGGCGGAGAGTGGTTTGGAGAACACGCCGGGGGCAGTGATTTGGTAGCCTGGGCCGTGCGCGCGGTGGCAGAGAGCTGGACTCAACGTGGGCCAGCTACGCAGCTAGAGACCGCTTTGATCGCACGGGCGGGGGCGAAAAACCTCTCTGAGCTGCTGGAAGGCATCTATTTGGGCCGCTACGAGTTCACGGCCAGTGACGCGCCATTGGTCTTTCGGGTAGCCAACGCCGGAGATGCCGTGGCCGAAGAACTCGTGCGTCATGCGGGACGCGAACTTGGTAGTCTGGCCATCGGCGTCATCCGACAATTGTCTCTGGAGCGGGAAGAATTCGAGGTGGTGCAGATTGGTAGCATGTTCAATGGCAGCCCGCTGTTGACGGAGACGATGCTAACGGTCATCCACGCGGTTGCTCCGGAGGCCAAACCCGTGCGCCTAGAGTCCCCGCCGGTGGTGGGCGGCGTGCTCTTGGGCATGGAACAGGTCGGCCTGCCCTATTCCCGGCTGCGTGCGGCCGTGATCGAGGCGGCTAAATGTATGCATGAAAGTGCGGACTAGGAAATATTTCGGTATCAAACTGGCAGGCGGTGCTCTCCTTAATCTCACCATTGCTCATCACTGTTTCCGCGCCTGCCAGTTCCTGCGCTTTTCCCCACAACCTTCAATCTCCTAGCCGCGTAGTATAATAGGGAAGAGCGTCTGTTCCATTAGCCAATTTTAACTAAGGAGAGCAAAATGAAGAGTCACGCAGTAGACTATCAGATTTTTGGTGACGATTTACAATTTGTAGAAATTGAGCTGGATCGTGGTGAAACGGTAATTGCTGAAGCTGGCGCGATGATGTATATGGAAGAAGGTATCTCTTTCGAGACCAAGTTGGGGGACGGTTCCAAGCCCAAACAAGGGTTCCTGGGGGCGATGATGGAGGTGGGTAAGCGGGCTTTAACCAAGGAATCGCTTTTTATGACACATTTCACCAACACTCGCGCCGGGAAGCAACACGTAGCGTTCGGCGCGCCCTACCCAGGACGTATTATGCCCTTGGATCTGGATCAAACTGGCGGTGAGCTCCTCTGTCAGAAAGATTCCTTTTTGGCGGCGGCTTTGGGCACCGAAGTGAGCATCGCCTTCAATAAGAGGTTGGGAACTGGGCTTTTTGGTGGGGAAGGATTTATTCTCCAGCGTTTGCGCGGAGATGGACTGGCTTTTCTCCACGCGGGCGGCACTATCGTGGAGAAGCAGCTTCACAATGAGAAGCTGCTGGTGGACACCGGCTGTATCGTGGCCTTCGAGAGAAACATCAGTTACGATATCCAACGGGCCGGCAATCTCAAGTCAATGGTTTTTGGTGGCGAAGGAATGTTCCTGGCGACTCTATCCGGCACCGGGCGTGTCTGGTTACAATCGTTACCCTTCTCGCGGTTGGCGGACCGCATCTTGCAATTCGCTCCCTCCGCCGGCGGCCAGTCGCAGGGTGAAGGTTCAGTGGTGCGTGGTTTGACGAATTTTCTACAACAGTAATTACATCGAAGTGAAAACGGCCCGGAGGGATCCTTCCGGGCCGTTTTTGTTTGTCTACTACTTTCGCCTTCTCGCTTTCTCGCTCATTCGTTTGCTAGCCTTGGTTGACGTAACTCACTTGAAACTATTTAGTAACTGCTGCCGGGCACCTTTTTTGGTAGGATAGTGATAAAAGAAGTGGCCGCCAAGAGATAAAATGCCTTTGGGATAATGAGCCAGGAGGAAGCATTTGATGTTCACCATCTTAGTTGTAGAAGATCATCCTATTTTGCGCCCTACGTTGCGCGATTTGCTGCGTCTGGAAGGTTATACTGTCGTGACGGCCACGCATGGCTTTGAAGCATTGGAACGGTTGCAGAGCGTGCCGGTGGATTTGATGATCACCAATTTTGTGTTACCCGAACTCGACGGATTGGAATTGTTAAAAGTCATGCGCGCGGATAAACGTTATCAGAACCTACCGGTTTTGGTTTTCACTGCGGCAGCTTTGCCTGAAGTGCGGGATAGTGTGATGGCCGCCGGAGCTAACGATTTTTTGCTGCGTCCCATCACCCCGCAGATGTTGTTGGATGCAATTGGCTATTGGCTCTCCTCGCAGCGGGTCGGGGAAACAACCATCACAGAGTGAAGTAGTGCCGATTTGTGTGGATTGATAGAGCGCCGAGCTATTAGCTCGGCGCTCTGCTTGGTCCAGTGTGGATTCCCTCAGACCTGGTATAGTTGGATTTTAGGATAGCTTTTCAGGGTTGAGATAGGGAGCGTTGGTGGGATGAACGTATGGCGATGGTGCGGGGTGGGGTGTCTGCTTTGGTTGACGGCTTGTGCAGCCGGCGGGGAGGAGATTACACCCACGCCCATGGTAAAACTACTGGTGGGGGATCCGGCTACGTTTGCGTCACTGCCGGCGTCTACGCCCACCGCTTTCGCGGTGGCAACGGCCACACTTGCCGTGGCACCAGTGGCCCCCGTGGTCGAGGAAGTGTCCTCATCCCGCCAACATGCAGTGCAGGCCGGCGAGACGCTCTTGGCGTTAGCGCTGCAGTACGATGTGCCGTTGGCTGCCATCCAACAGGCTAACGGCATGGGAGCGAATCTCATGGTGCAAGCGGGCGCGCTGTTGGAGATTCCGGCGGCAGACGCTTGGGTGGGGGCTACGCCCTTTTGGAGGCTCTATGAAGTGGTCGCCGGGGATACTCTGGTGGGGATTGCCTCGCGCTATGAGTTGCCGTTGGCGGAGTTGCAAGCGGCCAATAGCTTGGAGGATGCCTCCACGATCCGCGTCGGCGAATGGTTGATTTTGCCCTTGGCGGGGCCGGCCGTGGTGCAAGCTCCCGCTCCCACAGCGATACCGTTTCCCCCGACTGCGTTGCCGGCTACCGCTCCCGACCTCGTCCCTACTCCCACGGCTATACCGCCAGCGCCAACGCCGATGCCGGTTGCTCCGCCAGCTGCTCCGCCCGCTGATGTAGCGGCTTGGCCGCAAGAGGTGGCTCGCCTGATCAACGGAGTGCGTGCGGCGCACGGCTTACCGCCGTTCAGCTATCATCCCCTGTTGGCCGAGGCCGCGCAAGCACACGCCAACGATTGCTCGCAGCGCGGCTGGTGTAGCCATACCGGTTCCGATGGTGCCTACATCCAGGAGCGGCTGCGGCGGGTGGGTTACGAGGGGGCGGGCTGGGCCGAGTGTTGGGCGCAATCCCAGAGTCCCCAGGGGGCAGTGGATAGGTGGATGGATGAGGTCCCGCCCCACGATCCGCACCGCCGCACGCTGTTGAGCGACTGGCTGACGGAGATCGGGTTGGGAATTAGCGACACGGGGCACGGATATTATTATTTCATCGCTGATTTTGGCCGTCCGTAGCTTGAGTCGAGGATGAGGTAACAGTTACACCACAGCCAGCACCCGTGGCCAAAGACCCTGAGTTACAGAATGACAGGGTGGTTAGATTAGCTGGGGCCGATCTCTTGAGCGTACCACCTCTGGGAGTTGCCTTGCGTAATCTTTTTCACCTTTCCCCCGCCGACTTTTTATTCGGAGATTTTAGTTTGTGGTAGGCGATTGCGTGATGGCGGCAGAAACGTATAATGAGGGTGTGCGGTGTTGGCTGTGATAAGTCTCCAGGTGAACAAACGCCCATCTATCCACTATTGTTCATCGTGAGCAATATGGTAGGTCATACCAGCGATGGGTAAATTTATGTTCAAGAATTGAAAAAAAGTACTCAATGAGTCTGCTATTTGAGTGGGACAAAGAAAAGGCTCAAGCAAATCTGAGGAAGCATAAAATCAGTTTTGAGGAAGCTAAGACGGTTTTCAGTGATTCATTCCTGATGACGTTTCCTGACCCGGAGCATTCTCACCGCGAACAACGTTACCTCAACATCGGCTATTCTCTGAAACAACGAATTTTGATTGTGGTGCATACAGAGCGAGAAGTAAATGTACGCATTAGCAGTTGTCGCAAAGCGACCAGATCTGAACGGAGAAATTATGAAAAAGGGAACCTCTAAACAAGCGGACTTGGGAAACGATGATATGCGCTCCGAGTACGATTTTGCCAGTATGAAAGGTGGTGTTCGAGGTAAGTACTACAAAGCCTATCGTGCGGGGCATACGGTTAAGATTCACAAATCTGATGGAACGACCACTGTGCAGCATTTTACGCTCGCAGAAGGTGCAGTGCTGCTAGAACCAGATGTGCGGGACTATTTCCCCGATTCGGAATCTGTAAACGCGGCTCTACGTTCTTTGATAATGCTTATACCCCAAAAACGCGGGACGGGTGTCAAGGCAGAGTGAGATTTGAGGGTGACTAGTTGGTGTAGCCATACCGGTTCCGATGGCGCCTACATCCAGGAGCGGCTGCGGCGCGCCGGTTATGTGGGGGCGGGCTGGGCCGAATGTTGGGCGCAATCCCGGAGTCCCCAGGGCGCAGTGGATAGGTGGATGGACGAAGTTCCACCCCACGATCCGCGCCGCCGCACGTTGTTGCGCGACGGGCTTCACGGGGGTTTGCCCGCGGGCAGGCGACTACTCCGGTGGG
>JAYELZ010000272.1:0-7436 GCA_034717835.1 Chloroflexota bacterium | reverse complement strand
AATCAGCGATTCTATCATCCTGATTTGCGACTTGGATACCTGGCTGACCTCAGCCCAGACCTTTTCGATATTGTCCAATTCTTCCAGCAGGTAGGGACGCTGGCGCTTATCTGCACCGCGCCGGTGGCCGTCTTGGTAACTCACCTCAAAGCGCCGCGCCGTGGTGTCCAGGTACTCGAAGTCGAAGGTGGAAGGGGTGAAAGCTACCTTGTCGCCCACCCGCAGTTTAGTTACGTGAACCCACTGCGCGCCATCCGGCCCCATGAACTGTCGCTCGCGGCCGGTGGGGCTGCCTTTCACGCGCCAATAAGGGTACCAGACATCAGACGTGGTCTCATCACCCATGACCGTGGGGACGGAGACGACGATTTCCCGCTTACCCAACTCGAGAGTTAACGCGACCTTTTTGGGCCAGGGATTCACCGGAGATATGGCCGACACTTCGGCCTGTGCCGTCTGGCTAGGACGCCGCAACATCCGCCGCCCGGCATCCAGCGCCGCCGCCAGCGGCGTGCGCCGTCCAAAGTAGACCGCGCCCAGCGTCAACGGCAGCCGGTTACGCACCTTGCCCATCTCGCACTCGTACTTGGTCTTGATAGCTGTGATCACCTCCAGGGCGCGGTTGGCGGGGACCAGGGCCATGAACGTGCGCGGTTCGGCCAGGATGGGGATGGCGGGGGTATATTTATCGGGAAGCGGCTGTGCGTCCGTAACAATGATCTCGCCCCAAACTTTGTTCTTGCCGCCATAGCCCACGGGTTCTTCGACCACCAGCGTGCCGCTGAGATACGATCGCACCTCGCGCGCGCCCCATTGCTGCAAGCGTTGGGAATAATCTGGGGTTTGCTCGTCCTTCTCGCGTTTCGGTGGCTGCTTCCCCAACAATTTGGCGGTATAGGCCAAGTTGTCGCAAGTGATGAAGCAGTGGTTGTCGCTGTCCCACACCACACTCAGGCGGTTCTGTCCCAAGACCAGTTCGTAGGTATGGAACTGGCCCAGGTCAAGTTGTTCCCGACCTTGGGGGATGATTTCCAAACGCGGGCCGGCCTGACCAACGGTTGTGTGGCAGCCGTCTCGGATTTCCTCCCAAAAGCGGCGGGTTGTTTCCCACACACGGCGGATGCGGGCGAAGGAGGGGTTTTTCGGCACTGCGTTGCTCGACTGTGGGTCTGTGACCAACAGCGTTTTTACCATGGTCCCGTCCAGCCAGTGTGTCAGATCAAATTGTCCGACGATCAACGCCAGCCGGCCATTGGCGTCGGCGACCTCATCGGTCCAGATGGTTGTATTGGATGGAGAGGTGGCCCATTCTTTCGAGCGGTCTGCACGACGCTGTTCACAGACAGCGCAGACCTTGCGGCGCCCGGCTTTTGTGCCCGGGGCTGCTTGCGGGCGCAGACCGCAGACAGGGCAGATATCGTCTGCTCGGCCCCACTGTTCGCTAACCCAGGTTGGGTCAGGTGTTGCAGAGGCTGGTGACAGGTGCTCAGCAACCGGCGGTAGTTCATCATTGCCCTTGCGTTGCGGGTCCTGGCCCCACCAGGGTTCGTCATCTACTTTGATCTCAGGAACGATTTCCCCGTCTATCTTCAACTTCGCATCGTTTTTTAACGTTGCGTTTTTGAACTCCTTCAAGATAAGTGTCTGCAGAGTGACGCCATTATCTTCCCTCTCAAGCAAATCCGCCAGATCAGGCACGACGAAAACACTCCCGTCCTCATCCCTATACACCTCGGCGCCCAGCAGATAAGTCTCCTCCAACAAGGTGCGCACACGATTAAAAGCCTCTGTAAGCAAGTCTCGGCGGGCCAGAATATCAGGTGACCTCGAGGCGTTCGCACTATAACTCAAACCTTCCACCCTTACACTCAGCAAGCGCCAACGCAGATCTTGCGCCGGCGGTTGAGACCCCAGCAAAGCTCCGGCCAGGGATGCTTTGTAAAGAGCAGCCACGAGGCTGGACCAGTCCCAGAGAGTGATTTCATTCTCGGGCCGTCGTGTTTCCCCCAAAGCTTGTGAAAATGCCTCCTGAACGGCCGGCTGGAAGATCGAACGATCCGTTATGTTGGCGTAAGGTAATCCTCGCAGTGCTGCCGTCAGCCCACTAACCGGCGCCGACTCGTAACCATAAGCAGTGCTTATGCGAGTATTGGCAGCCGGCTGTTTGCCGGTGCGATCTGCCTCTTCTTTCTCAATATGAGCTGCGGCATGGCAACGACCCAACACTCGCAGAAGCCATGTTTGAGTTGTATCACGCACAGCTCTTGGTCTGGCTTGTTCAACCAGGGTTCGTATTGGGATCGTTTCTCCGAGCAAGTTCAGGGAGAGTGCGGAAGCGATTAGGGAGGAATACGCTGTCTTGTACTGGTAGCTATATCCAGACGGGCAGTTGTTGGCCTGCCTGGTAATGTGTTCATCAGCACATTTCCCCATATCGTGCAGCCACGCGGCCACCTCGGCCAGCAGCAGCGCCTCGCGGTTATCGGACAACACTTGCAAATTGTAGCTCATTGCGTACCTCCTGGCTGTTTTGCCGTAGCCTGGGCTAGTTCTCGTATCTGCTGTACCAGAGAGGTGAAGTTATCGAAGTCGCGTGTAGTCAAGGCTTGCGGCGGGGTCTCCGGCGCTGCGAATAACGGCTCATTTACTGAAGAGGCAGTTTGCCAAGTACGTGTACTCTCATTCCAATCGGGATGACGCCGGCGCAAACGTTTATATTTACTCTGTCGTTTCCTGCCCCAGTCGCTGGCCTTGAGCTCCGCGTTAGTCCAACGTGGAAAGTCACTAAGCTGAAAACGGTGAACAAAGTCAGCCATATCCGCTTCAAGTTGCACCAGCGGGTTTTCAGTCGGTGACTCGGATTTACCGGCCGGTATCGGCCGTGGATCGGTCATTGCAACGGCCAGAGCACCCTTTTTGACCTGCTTCTCCGCCACCCCAAAACCGCTTGAGGTCTTGGCTCCAAAGCCGTAGAGCGTCATCATTGCCCGTACCCCCTTGGCGACGGCCGCCAGATCCTCGGTCATCTGGCGGCGAGTTTCATGCTTGCCCTCACCCACGCGGTCGAAGGGGACGTAGAGCAGGGTGAACATCCCCTCGGCTCCCTGGGGCACGCACTCGAAGTAGAGGGGGTGCTGGCCGGCGCCGGTAGCGCGGGGATGGGGGTTGAGCACCTCCAGGCCGATCTGGGTGAAGTAGGTCGGGTAGAAATGTAGACGTCCCTGAAATCCCTCGACGTCACCAACGCGGTAGCCGAGGTCGCGTAATTTTTGCGCAAACTCCTTGGCAATGTCTGCTAGAGCTTTCTGAAAGCTCTTCTCCCATTTCTCCCGCTGAGATTCATCATCAGGGCGTGGCCCCACCCGCTGCTGCGCCCTGGCACAATTGAGGAAATCAGCAACACAGTTCTTCTCATTACCGAACAAACGGTACAGTTGCAGGCGCCTTTGCATACAGACTTCTTCATCCACCTTGTCAGAGACAAGATCAGAGGCCAATTCCCGCGACATTGCCGCACGCAGGGCGCCTTTCCACTGGCTGGGGGCCACGTATGGCAATTTGAAAACCCACTCTTTTTTGACCGGATTATCCAGGATGTAGAAATCCGTATCGTCGCGGCTGAGATAGGGCTGACTTAACCGGAAAGTGAACTGCAAAGCCCACGCGCCACGCGGAAAGATGGCGAGGTCGGGGAGCGTGGGAAGGAGAGACAACCCTTCACCGCAAGCCTCCTCCCGGCGGCGCAAAAAGTCGTTGAATGGTCCCTGAGTGTACCAATAGAGCAAGCCGCTGGCCGCATGGCGTCGCCCGACGCGGGCATAGTCCTTTTGCGGCGTGCCCGTGGCCGCGGCCAAAAGCGACAACCTGGCAGCAAAGTCGGTCACGTCGGCCAGTGCGGGCCAGGCGGGGGGCGGTTGGTGTGTCTTCCCAACGATATAATCCACAGCCATCTCTCGCTGCTGGGCAGATTGGGCAGCCAGGTCGTATTGGGCAAAAAAATCACGTTTCATGGGACAACCTCCTCAATCGCCGCTCTCCACGAAGCAAACACTTTCCAAGCATTTTGAGAATCATATTTGAACGCGCGATCTAAAATAATCTTCACCAGCCGCTCTTTCTGGTCCGTTCGTTTTACCGTCCAGAATCTGGTGGCGACCAGATATGCAGCTAAGAGATCTTTGTCTTCATCAAAACGAATCCCATTCTTTTGGAATAAGTTTGGTATCTCAGAGACCACTTTACTTTCCAAAATATCCTTTTTTGTCTTCGCCTCTCGGGCAAATCTTTCCAACACGCTATCCAGCAGAGCCAGAGCCAGAATATAGGTATCTGTCGTTTGATTGCGTAATCCGAGATCGACAATAGCACTGGATAATAGTGAAGGCGTTGCAGCTAAGTGCAGCACAAATCTCATCCCGGTTGAGGTATCCGTTGGTTGTATATCTGCAACAAAAACATTGGTATAATTTGGATGGTTTACCAATTCGATAGAGCAGCTTAACAAATCTTGGGCTAAATTTTTAAAACTGGGGAGAATTTGTTGGATATCTTCCCCTTTATCCACATCCCGAAATACAACAACCCGGACATAACCTCCAGGACAAAATTCAGGCTCAAGGATGTCAAGCATCTTCTTTTTGAATCCGCTCTTTCCTCCCACAGCGTGAAAAGCACCCCCTATTTTCGATTCGCTTTGTGGCAATTTGCTGTGGAGCTTATTCCATACGGTTTTTTCTGTTACCCCTTCTCCGAAGGCAAAAATTCGTTTATTCATCAGCATCACGACCTCCAAAGCGATAACGCAAAGGCGTATTGGGGATTCCCCAGAATCTTGGGTCTAGGCCATCTCGCAACCACGCCACCAAATTATTATATTTGAATCTCGAGGTGGCAAGTTGCCCTTTTGTCAGACCTAACCGGAAAGCTTGCAAGCTATCTGGTTTCATCACGTCTCGGGTAGCGAAATCGGTAAGAAAAGCGATTGTGTCGGTGCTCTGTGTCGAGATGAACACCTGAATGGGTTTGTCTTGTACCAGTTCCACCACTTCCTGTAATAGCCGGCCTAACGTGGCCGGGTGCATGAAGAGTTCGGGGTCTTCCCAGAGGAAAAGGCCAGGATGCATCTCATCCACCGATTCAGCCAGGGCGATGAGCCCGGCCAGTACCTTGAAGGCGTGCCGCGCACCATCGCCGTAGTGATCTATGGCAATGTTGACATCGGTCTCCACGATGCCCTGCATTCGACCCGGAAAGTCTGGCTGCTCCTCCAGGGTGACGACGATATCTGGCGGCAAATCAAAGAGGCGCGCAAAACGTTGCGCCAGGGGTTTCTTCCAGGGACGAGTCTTGCCAATCTCCTGCAAACGACGGAAAAAGCGTTTGTGGAAGTGCTGTGTAGCCGTGTGGAGATCGAAGAACAAAACATTTTCCGGGGCCGGGAGCTGCCCCTGGGCCGCCCAGGCCGCTACGCTGGCGGCTTTGTATGCGAAGTCCGGATACCAGAGGAGACTGAAATGCTGGGCCGGGGATTGACCAAAGATAGCCTCATCCTCCCAGTAGAAACGTAACCACCCCGGCAGCGGCTGGTTGCTTCCAGCCGCGGTGATTTTCCAGGTACACAGAGCGGTCGTTAGGGGATCATCTTGCTTGTGTAAACCATCCCCAAAGTGAACGAAAAATTCATGCAAAGGGTCTGCTGACGATAGGAAAGGCAGACGCAAGCGCAGGTCATTCTCTTCGGCATCAGAGACGATGTTGAATTTTCTAGACCAGCGACCTGGTTCACCGTGTCGCTGCCAGAGACGAGGTAGAGGGGCTTCTCCCAACAGATCGTAGCGGTTCGGCGTCCAGACAGGAAGGAGCAACCCCTGGGTAGCCTCTTGGTCGCCGGATAGCTCGTTTTCGATGACCAGCGATGCTTCCCTTCCACTAACCCCCATCAGGTAGAGAGCTTCCAAAACCGTGGATTTGCCGCTGTTGTTAGGGCCGACCAACAAGTTGATCTGACCTAGCTTGGCAAGTCGTCCCGCGCGTATGCCCCGCAGATTATGAAAAGTGAGTTGCTCAATCATACAATACCTCCATACCGTGCTTTAGCTGATAGGTTTCCTCGCGCACTGCTCCGCACAGCGCCGTAAAAGTTTCACGTCGCAGCACCATCTCGGCGAGGCGCTTGAGTTCATCACCTGGCAAGCGTCCGCTATCATCATTCTCCGGCAGCCACAACCAGCCATGCATAGACCAGCGCATGTCGTCCAGAGCATAAGCCCACGTCACGGCAACTTTGCTGCGCACGCGATGAATCACAGTACGGCCAGCCTGTTTCCGCACCGTCGAGACACCAAATATCCAGCGGGATACCGGCCGGCTGCCATGCCACTCCCGGTAGCGCCAGATGTTCTTGAGCAAGGGAGTCGTGGGAACCATCCGCCGTTGGTAGAGAGTATTCAACACGCCAATTTCCTTGTGTTTACCCAATAGCTGTTGGATGTCTGCTAAGCGTAACCACCAATCACGCCGGGCGGGAGTAAAGGTATAACGGAAAAAGTGAAAGCGCCGCAGGTCGGGCAAACTAACATGGGGATCTTTGTCGTCCTGCGAGGGCCACACCCCCCAGCCACTGGTTCTATCTGTAACTTTCTCTCGGTTGGTGATTTCAAACGCGCCATATCCCAACTGGGGTTTGGCTCCCAGGCTGCCCCACTGTTCCAGGAACAGAAAGAGGGCGGCTAACTTCTGCAGCGTCTCGTTGTCGCCATCAAGACGCAGCGTTATCTCTCCCACCCGTCCGGGCGGCAGATACCAGCCTCGGCTGCGGTCCGGGGGGCGGATGTTGAGGGCCCCAGTCGAGGGATTCCAGGCCGGTTCCGTGGCATCCTCGACCACCTTTAGCCGGAATCGCCGCCGCCAGCCGGTCGCGCCAAAGACGTAACAGGCAGGACAGAGTTGCTTCTCTGGTGGTTGGGGGTCTTTGGAATCATACCGGCACTTGTTATCAGAAGCCGGATCACACGCATACCCTCCCGCTCGTACAAGGGCTTCGTACCACCAGCGCAGCGAGCCGATGATGCCCGTGACGTGCAGCCGGTCACACTTGCCATCCACCCCGCCTGTCCACAACGGCGTCAACGTCCGCAACGTGATTGTCAGTGGTTCAGACATATTTACTCTCCTTTGCTCATTTGCTATTTGCCAATTCGCCTGCACTGCCCCATGCCCATCTTGGTTTTGTAACCCACGCCGGTGTAGAAGGCGATATCGGCCAGAGCGTTGAGTTGCGCCCGCAACTGGGGTTCGTCCGCCATCAGCCCGTAGGTGACGCGCCCGGTAAAGCCGAGTTGCGGGCCGTGCCGGAATTTGAGCATCTGCGTCTGCAAGTTCTCCAAGCGGGTGATGACGACGTGGTCATCTAAGTACGCCCGCAGCGCGCGCCGGTC
>JAYELZ010000271.1:0-7527 GCA_034717835.1 Chloroflexota bacterium | reverse complement strand
GGTACCAGACCCAGAAGGAGATTACGGGGGCGGTGTGACTTTCACGTGCCAACACTGTTAAGCCATTCTCCAGGGTAGTTTTGAGTAGGTTCATGCGTTAGTCCTTAGTTGGTTAGTTGGTTAGTCTTGTAGTCGGGTAGTCGGGTAGTCTGTTGGTCGTTAGTCGGGTAGTTGGGTAGTCTGTTGGTCGGGTAATCATTAGTCCCTCTGTGACCGACTCACGAGAAGAAATGTTCATATTTATCATGGTTGCCTATCCAGAACCAAGTCATCATGTTGTCTTCTAGAATACCAATAGCACGATAGCTTAGAGTAATTCTCACTGACCAAATGCCTTCCTCTTCATTTATACACTTAAATTGCAATGAGGGGTGAAAGGGATTTTGCGCCCATAGTTGATAAGCTTTTCTGGCTCACTTTCTGATCTGTGTAGATAAAGCCCGATATGCTTTCCAAAATGAAGGTAAGGTAGCAGAGTCCATTATAATTGATTGTGATCTAGTGGTGTGGATTTACCGGCTGCGATTTCGGCTTTGGCGCGTCGGGCGGCCTTTAGCAGCTCCGACTTCTTTCTCTCAAATGAGTTATTCCAACGCATTTCATCTTGTAGCTCTGCGATGTAAGCGCGTAGCTCTTTCATTACTTGGTTTTGGGTTGCTTCAGGTAAGGCTTCCATCATCTTAGTCATGGTAACAATAGCCGTGGATGACATGGTGATCTCCTCCCTTTTTTTGTTTCTCGTGATACTAGCTGCTTTGCTACTTGCCCTTACTCCCCAACGCCGGCGCCATTGTAACCGCGCCCGATACCGCGATATTTGAAGCCCAGCTCGCGGACTTCGGTGGGATCGTAGATGTTGCGTCCATCCACCAAGAGTGGCTGATTCATCAATCCCCTGACTCTGACCAGATCCAGGTTCTGGAACTCATTCCACTCTGTGATCAGGAGGAGCACATCGGCGCCCGCGGCGACTTCGTAAGCACTCTGCAACATGGTGACTTCGGGGAGTACCTGGCGGGCGTTTTCCATGGCGGCCGGATCGTAAGCCTGCACGCGCGCTCCTTCACGGAGCAAGTGCCGGGCGATGTCAATGGAAGGGGCGTCGCGCATGTCATCGGTGTTGGGCTTGAAGGCTAATCCCAGTAGCCCAATCGTCTTGCCGTCCAGCTCGCCGTGCAAGAGTTCCTGGGCTTTGCGCACGGGCGCGTGGCGTTGATCTTTGTTGATATCCATCACGGCGTGCAGCAGATGCGGGTGTCGCCCTTCCGTCTCGGCCATGTAAGCCAGCGCTTTTACGTCTTTGGGGAAACAGGAGCCGCCCCAGCCTAACCCCGCGTTTAGGAAATGCGGCCCGATACGTTTATCTAAGCCCATCCCGTTGGAGACCTCTTTCACATCCGCCCCTAGTGCTTCGCAGACGTTGGAAATCTCGTTGATAAAAGATATTTTAGTGGCTAAGAAAGCGTTGGAAGCGTACTTGATCATCTCGGCGGTGCGCAGATCGGTGATCATAATGGTGCTGCGCAGGGGAAGATGCAGCTGGGCAACTTTCTCGGCGGCTTCTCTGTCTGTGGAACCCAATACCGTGCGGTCCGGGTGCATGAAATCGCTGAGAGCGGACCCTTCGCGCAAGAACTCGGGGCAGGAGACGACGGAGAATTTTGGTGCGTCAGGGCGGCGCCGGCGGATAATCTCGGCGACCCAGTCGCCGGTCCCTACCGGCACGGTGGATTTGTTGACGACGATCAGGGGATGATCCATCACGTCGGCGATGGATTCGGCGGCCATGCGCACGTAGCGCAGATCGGCGGCCCCGTCCACATCAGAAGGCGTGCCCACGGCGATGAAGACGAAATCGGCGTCCCGGAGAGCTTCCTTGTAGGAGGTGGTGAAGGCGAGACGCCCGGCAGTTACGTTGCGCTCTACCAGCTCCTCTAACCCCATTTCGAAGATGGGCATGATGCCCTCTTTGAGATTAGCAATACGCTCCTTGTCAATATCTAGACAAGTAATGTTATTGCCCAAATCGGCGAAACAGGCCCCGCTTACTAATCCCACGTAGCCCACGCCGATAACAGTAATATTTTTCATCTACAAACTCCTTGGTTAGTTGTTAGCGATTAGCTGTTAGCCATTTGCTGTTTGCTGTTTGCTGTTTGCTGTTTGCTTGATGATACCATAGTTGCCTCGCTTTTCCAGCTATTTTACCTGGCTGACCAGATGACAAATCAGCAGAGGTGCGGTATAGTGTAGTGTTTTAGATTAAGGTGTTTAGTAAGGAGGGTCTGATGTTACGAACTTATTTGAAAGATCATCCCCGGTTGCTGGTGAGAGCTTGGCAGGCAATGTCTTGGCTGGTGGATCGCCTGGGGCCGTGGTTTGAGCGCGTGGGGCTAGAGCGGGCTTCGCGCTGGGTCTACAAGTTGGAGACGCCGTTCAAGCAGTGGCTCTTCGACTGTCGTTCTTGCGGGCAATGTGTGTTGCATTATACGGGCATGACCTGTCCCATGACGTGTCCCAAGCAGTTGCGGAACGGGCCTTGTGGCGGCGTGCGCGTCAATGGCAAATGTGAGGTCTATCCGGACCGCGATTGTGTCTGGGTCTTGGCGCTCCGGCGTCTTGAGAAGACCCCTTACCAGCGCGAGCAGTTTCGCATCAATCCGCCGGTGGATTGGCAACTGGAGGGGATGGCCTCGTGGGTGACACATGCCACGGGACGCGATCAGGTTTACCTGGGCGCGGAAACTGAGCCGCGTTATGCTGACGAGGTGCTGGCGTGAACGAGATATTGAATACACAAGGGCAGCAGAGCCGGTTGGCGCGCGTGTTGGCGGCGGGCGAGTTCGCGGTGGCTGTTGAAGTTAACCCGCCGATCGGCCCCAATCCAGGGGCGGTGCAGCGGCAAATCGAGACGTTGCGTGGTTGCGCCGATGTCTATAACGTGACCGACAATCAATCGGCGCGTGTACACACTTCTAGTCTGGCCGTCTGCGTGATGTTGCAGCAGGCGGGACTGGAACCGGTCTTGCAAGTCACCTGCCGGGACCGCAACCGGCTGGCGATTCAATCCGATCTGCTGGGCGCAGCGGCGTTCGGCATCCGTAACGTGCTCGCCTTGACCGGCGATCACGTCTCTGCCGGCGATCATCCCGGCGCGCGACCGGTCTACGACTTGGATTCCATCACGCTTTTGCAGCTCATCCAGACCATGCGTGATCAGCAACTCTTCGCCAGCGGACGGAAGATACCCCGGCGCGCGCCGGATTTTTTCATCGGGGCGGTGGCTAATCCCTTCGCGCCACCCTACGATTTCCGGCCCTTGCGGTTGGCGAAGAAGATCGTGGCCGGCGCGCAATTCATCCAGACACAGTTGATCTATGATCTGCCGCGTTTCCGGGAGTATATGGCCCGCGTGGTGGATTTGGGCTTACATGAGCAGGTAGCGATTATGGCCGGCGTCGGCCCGATCCGCTCGCTGCGGGCGGCAACGTTTATGCGGGATCAGGTGGCGGGCTTGACCGTACCGGAGGCCATCATCACGCGGTTGGAGCGGCTCTCTAAAGAGGATCAGGCGCGAGCTGGGCTGGATTTGTGCTGCGAGATTTCCCAAGAGGTGAGCAAGATTGAGGGCGTGCGCGGCTTGCACATCATGGCCGTGGGTTGGCCCGCGGCTGTACCGCAGATCGTCGCGCGGTTGGGTTTGTCGCCGCGCCCGTCATTAGCGATTGGCGTCCCCGCGGTATAGCGTCTCAGCGGTTCAGTAGTTCGTGGCGTCGCTCTCTGACCAATCGACTACCTGACTACCTGACTACTTGACTATCTGACTACCTGACTAATAGACTAAACCAAGGAGCTAAGATGAATCCTTTGAAGATATCATTTACTAACCGGCGTTATTTGGACGCGGTGGAAGATCACGTGGTGTTGTACGACGGCGCGACGGGGACGGAGTTGGCGAAGTATGATTTGCAGGCCACGGATTTCGGCGGGGTGCGCACCGAGGGCTTGATGGAGATGTTGCTCTTGCACCGCCCGGAGGTGGTGGCGGCGGCCCACGCGGCCTATCTGGCGGCCGGCGCGGAGGTGATTGAGACCAACTCCTTCCGCGCTAACCGCATCACGTTGGTGGAGTTCGGGCTGGCCGCACGCACGGTGGAGCTCAATCGCCGGGCGGCGGAGCTGGCGCGCCGGGTAGCTGACCGTTACGCGGCGGAGATGGGCGCGCCGCGCTTTGTCGCCGGTTCAATGGGGCCGACGGGTAAGTTGCCCTCCCTGGATGACCCGGAGCTCTCCGGCGTGACCTTCGACGAGCTGGCCGCGGTTTACGCTGAGCAGGCGCGGGGCTTGCTCCAGGGCGGCGTGGACGTCTTGCTCTTGGAGACGCAGCAGGATCTGTTGGAGATCAAGGCGGCCATCCACGGCATCTGGCGGACGTTCGAGGCGTTGGAGGTGCGGGTTCCCATCCAGGCGCAGATGACGTTGGACGCGAGCGGCCATCTGCTCACCGGGCCGGACGTCGAGGCGGTGGTCGTGACGCTGGCCGCCTTGCCGGTCGATATCATCGGGATGAACTGCTCTACCGGGCCGGAGGAGATGCGCGAGTCGGTGCGGCGGCTCTTGGAAGTGACCAATCGCCCGGTTTCCGTGCTGCCCAACGCGGGGATGCCGGAGAACGTTGATGGTCGCGCCGTCTACCGGCTGCAACCGGAACCATTTGCGGCGACAATGACCGAGTTCGCGGAGTGGGGGGTGCGCATCATTGGCGGCTGCTGCGGCACCGGGCCGGAGCATATACGCACACTCGCACACTCGCTTTCTCGCTCGCCCGCTTTCTCGCTTTCTCGCTCATTCGCTTTCTCGCCGCTACCACTAGTCGCCAGCAATATGCAGGCGGTGGCGTTGCACCAGGAGCCGCGCCCGTTGATTGTGGGCGAGCGAATCAACACGCAGGGTTCCCGTCGCGCCAGGCGGCTGGTCTTGAACCGGGAGTACGATGCGCTGTTAGCATTGGCCGAGCACCAGGTCGGCTACGGGGCGCACGTCTTAGATGTATGCCTCGCGCTCACCGAGAGGGATGACGAAGCGGAGAGTATGGAGCAGCTGGTCAAGCTGCTTGCCTTGCATACGCCCGCGCCGTTGATGATTGACACCACGGAGATTGAGGTGCTGCGTGTGGCTCTGGAGCATTATCCCGGCCGGGTGATCATCAACTCCGTCAATCTGGAGCAGGGCGAGGAGCACGCGCGCGCGGTGCTCATCCTGGCCCGCGACTTTGGCGCCGCGCTTATAGCACTGACTATTGATGAGCAGGGTCTGGCACAGACGACGGAACGCAAGCTCTCCATCGCCAAGCGACTCTACCGGCTGGCCGTGGAGGAGATCGGGCTGCCGCCGCATGCCTTGATCTTTGATCTGCTGACGTTGACGTTGGCGACCGGCGACCAGGAGAGCGCGGGCGCGGCGGTGGCGACGTTGGACGCGCTGCGCCGCACCAAAGCGGAATTACCGGGCACGCTCACCAACTTGGGCGTCAGTAACGTCTCCTACGGACTTAAACCTCCCGCGCGGCGCGTGCTCAACAGCGTCTTCCTCTACCGCGCCGTCGAGGCGGGGCTGGATCTGGCGATCGTCAACCCGGCGCAGATCACGCCCTACGCCGATATCTCACCGGTAGAGCGCAAGTTAGCCGGTGACCTGATCTTCAACCGCGACGCGGAGGCTCTGACCCGTTATATCACGCACTTCGCGGAGGTGGAGACGGCGCCGGAAGTTCCGGAGGAGACGTCGCTGCCCCCGGAGCAGGCGCTCTATCAAGCCGTGCTGCACCGGCGGCGCGAGGGGCTGGAGACGCTGTTGGAGAGTTGTTTGCAGCAAATGCCGCCGCTCGCCGTGCTCAACGCAGTACTACTCCCCGCGATGCAGGAAGTGGGCGCTCGCTTTGGACGGGGCGAACTCATTCTTCCTTTCGTGCTCGGTTCTGCCCGTACCATGAAGCTGGCGGTAAGTTACCTGGAACCGCGCTTCGCGCATACTGATGCGACGAGCAAGGGCGTGGTGGTGCTGGCGACCGTCTTCGGCGACGTCCACGACATCGGTAAGAATCTGGTCAAGACGATTTTGGCGAATAACGGCTACACCGTCCACGATCTGGGTAAACAGGTGCCGGTGGAGACCATTGTGGAGCGGGCGGTGGAGGTGGGCGCGGATGCCATTGGCCTGAGCGCGCTGCTGGTAGCCACCAGCAAGCAGATGGAGCGAGTGGTGGAATCGCTCCGCCGGCGCGGTTTGCGTATCCCGGTCTTGATTGGCGGCGCGGCGACCAACCAAGCCTTCGCGTTGCGTATTGCGGTGGATAAAGCCGGCGCGCCTTATCAGGGCGGCGTCCACTACTGCCGCGACGCCTTCGAGGCGATGCAGGTGTTGGAGAATGTGATCTTGCGGCAGCCTCAGCCCCCGGCAGAGGAACAGCAGCATAGCGCCGTGGAGCCGCAGAGCGAAGACGAACCCCTGACTTGTGCTACGTGCGCCGCGAGCTGTCCGCTCTCCACGGCCGCGGCCAACCCGCCGGCCACGCTCTCCGCCGTGCCCCCATTGGCTACCCAGCCGGCGCCGCCTTTCTGGGGCGCGCAGGTCATCCGCGAGATCCCCCATGAGGAGATTTATCCTTATCTTGACCGGCGCGCGCTTTTCCGGGTGGGGTGGGGCGCGAAAGGCGCGACCGGCGCGCGGTGGGAGCAGCTGCAAGCGCAGTTCACGGCGCGGCTGGAGGAGCTGTGGGCCGCCGCCGGCTACCTCCGCCCGCAGGCTGCTTACGGCTACTTCCCCGCCCAGGCTGAGGGTAACACGCTGGTCATCTATGCTCCAGATGACCCAGCGGCGCGCCGTGAAATAGCGCGGTTCCACTTCCCCCGGCAGTCTAAAGGCGCGCAGCTCTGTTTGGCGGATTATTTCCAGGTTGCTGAAGAAGGTGAGCTGGCGGTCGTCCCGCTACAGATCGTCACCGTGGGGCATGACGCCACGGAGCGCTTGGCCCGCTTGGAAGGTCTGGACAAGATGGACGAAGCCTACTACGTCCACGGGCTGGCCGCGCAGGCCGCCGAAGCGACCGCTGCCTGGCTCCATGCCCGCATCCGCCGCGAGCTGGGTCTGGCGCCGGAACAGGGCAAACGCTACTCCTGGGGCTATCCAGCTTGCCCGGAATTGAGCGGCCATCGCACCCTCTTCGCTTTGCTGCCGGCGGAGAAGCTGGGCTTGGCGCTCACCGGCGCATACCAGTTCGTGCCGGAATATAGCACCGCCGCGCTCGTGGTGCCGCATCCAGCTGCGCGGTACTTCGCCGTGCGGTGAGAAGGAGGAATGCGTTAACGCTTAATTATGAATAGAGAGTCCTCGGCAGGTCATATTGAGGAAGTTGCGGGCGGAGTTGTTAAGGGGTGCGTTTCAGTTTTAAGGCAAAGGAGGGATAATAGCAGCAACCCAGTGAGGAGGAAAGGAAATGACCAAGAGCCAGGCCAGAACGAAAGCGGA
>JAYELZ010000270.1:0-7608 GCA_034717835.1 Chloroflexota bacterium | reverse complement strand
GTTATCAATGGGGGCTAAAAGTACCCAGTCTGGCGTTGGCACTGTTCGAGAGGTGGTAGACTCTGGCGCCGCACAACTGCGCGCGGCAACCGCGTCGCCGCGCCGGGAAGCGGAACTATTGCTATCTTATCTTTTGCACCGCCCACGTCTTTTTCTGTTGGCTCACCCAGAGCACGAGCTTTCTTCAGTGGAGAGGCGGGGCTACCAGGGATTGGTGCGCCGGCGGGCAGCCGGCGAGCCATTGCCTTACATCACCGGCCGGATAGAGTTCTACGGCTTTGATTTTGCCGTGACTCCGGCGGTGCTTATTCCGCGCCCGGAGACGGAGCTCTTGGTGGATGAGGCGTTGGCCTGGCTGGACGTGCATCGCTGCCGGCGGGCGGTGGAGGTGGGGACCGGCTCTGGCTGCATTGCTACCACGCTGGCTGTGCGCGTTCCAGAGTTGCGCGTGACGGCCACGGATATTTCCGCGTCCGCGCTCCAGGTGGCGCGGAGGAACGCAGTGCGCCACGGAGTCGCGGGACGGCTCAACTTTGTGCAGGGTGATTTGCTCGCACCGCTGGCGGGACCGTTGGAGCTGCTGCTGAGCAATCCCCCCTACGTGGCGGAGCATGAGTGGGACGCGCTACCAACTTCGGTGCGCAAGGAGCCGCGCACGGCGTTGCTCGCCGGTCCCGAGGGTCTGGATGTTATCCGCCGGCTGCTGTTACAAGCCGCGCAGCGGTTGCTACCCGGCGGGTTGCTGCTGGTGGAAATCGGGGAGCGGCATGAGGGAGCCGTCCGCGCACTGGCGGAAGAGACATTTCCGTCGGCACAGGTGGAGATCAAACCTGACCTAGCGGGGAAAGCGCGTCTACTGCGCATTTGCGTTGCCGCATCATAGCTCTGGCCGATCTCCTGACCGTGTCACCTTGTCATTCCGAGCAGCGCGAGGAATCTCCTACAAGCGCAACTTACCATCGTCGGATGCAGAAGATTCCTCGACTGCGCGTGCCGCAGAGTACGCAGCGGGCTGCGCTCGGAATGACAAATGAGCGAGTAGGCAACTACTCGACTAACTAGGTAGGGACTGGTTGAGTAGCGGGAGCTGGTTTGTTGCCATTCCCCAAGCACAAATCCAGAGAGGATGGCTAGTGAAATTACTTTTGCTGAGCAACCTACTGGATGAATTTCCCAAAGATTACTCCGCAGTAATGGCCTTCGCCTCTCCTTCTGTGACGCCTAACATGCAGAGGAAGGCGATTAGGAAAAAGGCCGGTGCGACTAGGAAGATCAGATTGTAGTCGCCACCACCCCACTCCACAATATAGCCATTGGTGATGGGACCGACAACGGCGGCCAGTTGCGAGGCGAGGTAGTAGAGGCCGGTGTAAGTACCTAAGTCGGCATTGGAGGCGGCGGTATCGACGACCATGGGGAGCGAGTTGATGTTGATCAGCGCCCAGGCAATCCCGCCAACGATCAAGACGACCCAGATCAATGTGGCACTGCGGATGAAGTAGTGAGCCAGCAGCAACGTGCAGAAGACAGCCAATCCCACCATGATGGTTTTACGGCGTCCCAGCCGCCCGGATAAATAGCCGGCCGGTACGGCGAAGGCTAAGAAGGCGAGAGCCACGGCGCCTGTTAAGAGCGGCGCCTTGCCTGCGCTCATGCCCAGTTCGCTGACGCCATAAGAGGAGAGGAAGGTCTCCAGGGCGTTGTAACCCACAAACCAGCAGAAAATCGCCAGCATCAGGAATCCCAGACTGCGGCGAGCTTCCGGGGAAACGCGCTTAATGCCGCGTAGCGCGTCCCAGCCTTCTTCCTCCGAGGTCTCCTCAAAGGTTTGACGTTCCTTGATGAAGATGAAGAGGAGCACGATAGCCACTATCATCAGCACGCCGCCGAAGATGAAGGGGGAGATGCGTCCCATCTGGTAGAGGGTATGGCTACCCAACGTGGCAACGAGTGCTCCCAGGCCACCCATCAGGTTGATGATGCCGTTGGCTTGGGAGCGCAACGGGCTGGGGGTGAGATCGGGCATCAGGGCGACGACAGGGGTGCGGAAGCCAGCCATCGCTAGCAGGAAGACGCCCACGGCCACCATGAAGAGGACCAATTGCGAACCTAACTCCCCGGCTTGCCCGCTCAATTCTGGTGGGATCATGCCGACGGTCACAGGGATGAGGATGAAAGCGAGGATAGAGATGGGAGCGAGGACCAGAATGAAAGGCATCCGCCGTCCCCAACGGGTCCAAACGCGGTCGGACCAGATACCAATCAGCGGGAGGAGAAAGAAGGCAGCGATATTGTCCAGGGTCATAATGACCCCGGTCAACCCGGCTCCAAAGCCGAAACCCAGTTCGCCGGGCGCCTCGAAGTTAGGGTTGCCGGCCTGCAAAAAGATGGGCACGTAAGCATTGTAGAGCGTCCACAATACACTGGTGCCGAAGAAACCAAAACCGATGAGAAAAGTGCGTTTGTAGTCTAATTTCATGGACAAACCTCCAGGTTAACTGATAATAGCTAGAGTTTAGCACGAATTGAGGAGTGGGGAAGTGGACGAATGGCAAATGGCAAATGTGCAAAAGCCGCCTGTGTCTGAAGTGCCCGTGCTCCTACTCGCCAAACACGGCGCTGAAGCGCCTATTACGAACACGCCCTTGTCATTCCGAGCGTAGCAAGCCGCGTGCTCTGCGGCGCGCGCAGTCGAGGAATCTTACGCCTCCGCTTGGGGGTAGGCATTGCCCGTAGCCCGCACGGGCATAAAATACCCGTGCTACGGAGCGACGCTTTCTAAAGAAGGCTAGCCGCCACCTAACGCACCAAGTCCTTTACACGGGCACGGTCAGGAGACCGGCCCGAGCTAGGGCGCTCGGAATGACAAGGGCGTCCTGATAGCGCGAGCACGGTGGGGATGCTGACCCTAGTCGCCGAGACGCTGAGACGCCAAAACGCTCTCCCGCTTACTCGCTTTCTTGCTCCTCACTATGCTTCTGGTATCATATCGACACTAACAGACCGGAGAGGAGTCACCACCTATGAACCAACTCGCAGCCTTATTCAAGACCATGCGCCCCAAACAATGGACGAAGAATGTTTTACTCTTCGCCGCGCTCGCCTTTGATGTGAAGATCTTCAATCCCTATTACCTGGGGCGGAGCATAGCCGGTTTTTTGCTCTTCTGCCTGGTCTCCGGCGTGGTTTACACGATCAATGATCTGGTGGATATTGAAAAGGATCGCCAACATCCGCGCAAACAGCACCGCCCGCTACCTTCTGGCGCATTAAGCCCGAAGTTCGCTCGCAACGGGGCCGTGCTCATCGCTTTGCTAGCGCTCGTCTTGGGAGTGTTGCTCTCACCCAGTTTTGCGCTCATCTTAGCTGGATATTTGGGCTTGCAATTGACCTACTCTTTTTATCTAAAAAATATCGTCTTGTTGGACGTGATGGCGATTGCGGCCGGTTTTGTGCTGCGCGTAGCGGGTGGCGCGCCCCTGGTGGACGCGGAGAACTTCTCGCCCTGGCTTTACCTCTGCACGACGTTGTTGGCGCTCTTCTTGGCCCTGGGCAAACGGCGCGGGGAGAAAATACTCTTGGGTGCTGAGGCCGGCAATCACCGGGAGAGCCTCAATCAGTACACGCTGCCGCTCTTGGATGAGCTGATCAGCCTGGTAACATCTTCCACCATCTTGGCTTACGCGCTCTACACCTTCTCGGCCCCCAACCTCCCGCAGAACCACCTGATGATGTTGACGATCCCCTTCGTTATCTACGGCCTCTTCCGCTATCTCTATCTGGTACACGCCGAAGGGGTGACACTGGCCCCAGATGAAGTTCTGCTTACTGACCGTCCGCTCCAAGTGGATATTCTGCTCTGGGGTGGAGTAGCAATGGCGATTTTGTATCTGGGGATGGGTTAATAGTAAAGGCTCTTTGGGAATTCGCGGGGTTGAGTTAAAATTAACCACGGATTTCACGGATTAGCACAGAAAAAATAAAAAATCAGTGTAATCCGTGTAATCTGTGGTGAAAAATTTACGTCGCGTGACACTTACCACGTCAAATCCCAGAGACCCATAGTAAATAGGCAAATGGCAAATTGCAAAAGGCTAACAGCCAATCACTAATAACCTAAATCCCGCGCCTTGCTCCTGAACACAAGAGGGGAGATGTAGATCGCATGATTTCTTGTTGTTCTTGGGTCTGTGCAATCTGCGTAATCTGTGAATAATCTGTGAATAAAAGGAAGGCTATGTTTGAACGTTCGGCGCCGGGCAAGGTGATTCTCTGCGGGGAGCACAGTGTAGTTTACGGCTACCCGGCGATTGCGGTGCCGGTGGGTGGATTGCGGGCGCGGGCGCAGATAGAGCCAGCGCCCGGGGGTTTGCGCCTCCTCGCCGCCGACTTGGACGAGGAGTTCTGGCTACGTGATGCTCCCGTCGAGCAACCGCTGGCCGCCATTGCGCGGCTCACGTTGGAACAGCTGGACGCCGTCGAACCGGACGCGGTGCTCACCGTGCGTTCTGAGCTGCCTATCGCCGCCGGGCTGGGCAGCGGAGCCGCCGTCTCCGTGGCCGTGGCGCGCGCACTGGCGGCTTTCCTGGGCCACGAGTTGGACGCGGAGGCGGCCAGCGCGCTGGCCTACGAAGTGGAGAAGATCCACCACGGGACGCCCAGCGGCATCGACAATACCGTGATAGCGTGGGAGCAGCCGGTCTATTTTGTCAAAGGCGCGACGCCGGAAGTCTTCACCATCGGCGCGCCGTTTTGGCTGCTCATCGCTAACAGCGGCATCCCCAGTTCGACCCGCGAGGCGGTGCGGAGAGTGCGCCAACGTCAAGACGCGGAGCCGGCCGTTTACGCGGCCTACTTCGCGCGGATGGGCCAGCTCGCGTATGAGGCGCGCCAGACTATTACCGGCGGCGACATCCGCGCGTTAGGTCCGCTCTTGGACGAGAACCACGCGCTCCTGCGCCAGCTCGGAGTCTCACTGCCTGCGCTGGAGCGTCTGGTAGCAGCGGCGCGCGCGGCGGGCGCGCTGGGCGCTAAGCTAACCGGCGGCGGGATGGGAGGCAACGTCATCGCGTTGGTGCGCGTGGAGCGGAAGGCAGCGGTAGCCGAGGCTTTGCGTCAAGCCGGCGCGGTGCAGGTTTGGGAAACGTTGGTGGAAAACGAACATGGGACACAGATTAACGCGGGTGAACGCTGATAAAATAAACCTGCGTTTTTCTGCGCGAATCTGCGTCCAAATCGGGAAAGATAATGGAGTTGGATTATGAGTGCTGAATTAGTTTTCGTCAAACTGGGCGGTTCGCTGATTACCGATAAGCAACGCGAGGCGACTTCGCGTCCCCAGGTCATCCGGCGATTGGCCCAGGAGCTGAAATCCGCGCTGGCAAGCAATCCAGGGTTGTGCATCGTCTTAGGGCACGGCTCCGGCTCCTTTGGACATTGGGCTGCCAAACGCCATCCTCTGCCGGCAGGCTTCGCGCAGATTGGCGCTGCTGCCGCGCGCCTCAACCGCCTCGTGACGGATATTTTCTTGGCAGAGGGAGTTCCGGTGCTCAGTATGCCGCCCTCGGCGGCGGTGCTGGTGAGAGCCGATCAGATATCAGAATGGCAGCTAGCGCCGCTCCGCTACGCGCTGAAGACCAAATTGATTCCGCTCATCTTCGGTGATGTGGCATTTGATACTGAGCGCGGTGGCACGATCCTTTCGACGGAAGACCTCTTCGTTCATTTGGCGCCCATCCTCCAACCAGAGCGCGTCCTGCTCTTGGGCAACGCGCCCGGCGTGCTAGATGACCAACACCGCCTTATCCCCACCATCACCCCGGCGAATTACTCAGCCGTCGCGCAGTTCCTGCACAGTTCCGGCTACATTGATGTCACTGGCGGCATGGCGGACAAGGTGGAACAGATGTTGGCGTTGGTACAGCGTCTGCCAGCTCTACGCGCCTGGATCTTCACCGGACGCGAGCCTGGCAATCTGGCCCGTGCTCTCCTGGAACCGGCCTCCACGCCGGGCACGCTGATCCAGGCGGGCAGATGAGTACACACTATCAACCGGGACTCTTTGCCGATCAATCTCTGATCGCCCAATTTCCCCGCACCCGTTATCAGGGGAGCAAGGCCAAATTAGCCGCCTGGATCTGGGATGAGGTACAAGCATTGGATTTCACCTCTTGCCTGGATGCTTTTGGCGGCACCGGCAGCGTGGCCTACCGTTTTAAGCAAGCGGGCAAGTGCGTGACCTATAATGATATCTTGCGTTTCAACTATTATTTTGGCCGGGCGCTGGTCGAAAATCGGAATGTACGGTTAACACCTGACGAAATTAGCTGGTTGCTCCAGCGCCACGCGGAGATTGAGTACCCCACACTGATTCAGGATAACTTTCCTGACATATATTTTACGGCGGAGGAGAACGCATGGCTTGATCAGACCATCACGAATATCCGGCAACTGGAAAATCCCTATAAATTCGCGCTGGCGTTTTTCGCGTTGGCGCAGGCAGCTATTGTCAAACGTCCTTACAATCTCTTCCACCGCAAAAACCTCTACCTCCGGTTGGCGGAGGTGGAACGTTCTTTTGGTAATAAAACTTCGTGGGATAGACCTTTTCCGTCCTGGTTCCAAGAAATCATAACGGAGGCTAACCGGGCAGCATTTGATAACGGGCAAGCCAACCGCGCGCTGCATCAGGATGCCCTGGATATCCCCAACGAGTACGATCTGGTCTACATTGATACCCCGTATATTTCCGCGCGGGGGACGAGTGTAAATTACCGTAATTTCTATCATTTCTTGGAGGGACTAACGGATTACGACCATTGGAAGGATAAAATCGCTTATCAATCCAAACATAGAAGGTTAAAACGTCGACCTTGCGTTTGGACGGATAAGGAGCAGATTTACACGGCTTTTGAGCGGTTATTTGCCCATTATCAAGAGAGCATTCTGGTCGTCTCCTATCGCAGCGACGGGATACCTACTGGCGAAGAAATTCTGGGATTGTTGCAACAGTACAAATCCCAGGTGCGGGTGGCACAATATGGTCAGTATAAATACGTGCTCTCTAGGAATAAACATTCTCAGGAATTATTGTTTATAGCTGAGTGAGGTGAATATGTGGGATAAGGAGTCTTTCCGACGCGCTTTTATCGTTTACTTCGACAAGTTTACCCAGACCGTTGCAACCGACGCAGGAGATTGGGTAATTAAAGGTTTTATTGACGTGTACCAGAACGTTTATACCATCTCGGTTGATACTAAAGTGATTTCTAAGTTAGTAGAGCTGATGCTTATCCCCATCATTAGCCAATTTGCTAAACGATATGATTACGAAGTCGTACTCGCTAAATATCAAAATTATTATCCTGATATTACCTTGATTGCTCCAGACGACACCCTAATTGCCATTGACCTTAAAAGCACTTACCGGGCAAGCAGTAAAAGTGTTAGCGGTTTCACGCTAGGGGCTTTTACTGGATATTTTCGTGATCGTTCCTCAACTAAGAACATCATGTTTCCCTACGGTGAGTATGCGGCGCACTTTGTATTAGGAATTATTTATACTCGCACCGAGGCAGAAATAGAGGAACAGATAACTTACACATTAGA
>JAYELZ010000269.1:0-7615 GCA_034717835.1 Chloroflexota bacterium | reverse complement strand
TACCGGGTGGCTAGGTCAAGCAGCATTGGCGGATGGAGGCTTTACCCAGATCGAGCTGGTGCCGGTGACGTGGGACGGATGTGCCGAGTTTATGCGCGCCCATGACCAGGAATTCTGGCGGTAGCTGCGCGCCTGGCGAATAAATTCGCGGCTACGGTGGCGAAGTCACCCTGCGGCGACTGGGGAGGGGTTCGTAGTAGGCGATTTATCGCCGTGCTGCAAAAACCCCGGAAGATATCCCCAGTCTTCCGGGGTTATGATTGATGTGGTTACTGTCTCAATGTGAGCGGCAAGTAGACGGAGTATTGCACCGCCGAGCGCCAGAGCTCACCACCGTGGGCATTATTCCAGGTACCGATGTAAAGGTGACCAGCGAATATCTGGGTCGCGTTACCCCATAAGGTTGCGTAGTTGTTGGCATCTCCCCAGCCGTCAGCCCTGACGGATTCCCAGGTCGTGCCGTCAGCACTGCTCCAGACCTGCGCTCCGGTGCTATCATTGTACGTGACAGCATTAAGAGCATCCTGCACCACGTGGAGCGATTCCAGTTTGCGATTCGCGGTATCCCCAAAACCGTTTTGCATGACCGAGTCCCATGTACTGCCGTTGGCCGAGCGCCAGAGTTGCGCACCGGTGGTATTGTTACGAGTGCCGATGTAGAGATGATTATCGAAAACCGCGAAGCCGCCGGTCTGGGTGTTGGCCGGATTGTCAAAGCCACCTGAAGCCACCTGTTCCCACGTGGTGCCATTGACTGAGCGCCAGAGTTCCAATCCGTCGGTCTCATTCTCGCAAGCAGCGTAGAGCCGCCCATCGAAAACGGTCAACCCGGTGACGATGGTGACATTCGCGCTACCGTGGCCGCCTGTCAGCACCGTAGCCCACGATCCGGCGGCGCCGGTGGAACTGCGCCAGATGCCGAAACCAGCGGTGTCGTTCTGGGTAGTTGCGTAGAGATAGCCGTTGAAGGCTGTAAGTTTGGTGATTGCCTGGTTATCACCATCACCAAAGCCATCCGCAACCACTGCAGACCAGGTCGTACCATTGGCAGAACGCCAGATCTGACCTGCGTCGCCGCTCCAACCCGTACCCGCGTAGAGATAGCCATTGAAGAGAGTCAAATCAATGACCGCGTTGCGGGTCAGACCAGAAGGGGTGACGTCTTCCCAGGCCGTACCATCAGTCGAGCGCCAGAGCTGCGCGCGGCTATCCCAGTTCGAGGCCCCCGCATAGAGTTGCCCGTTGAACTCGGCCAGCGCGGTCACGCCCGTAGCCTGAGGATCACCAAAGCCATTGATATTGGCCGGCGTCCAATCGGGCACGCCGAGAGCAAACTGCTCGACGCGCATGCTGTCGGTGTCGGCTACGTGGACGGTACCATCCGGCGCGCTGCCGATGCCGCTGGGATTACGGAGTTGACCGTGCAGGTCGCCCCACCCCCCGCCGATAGTGATGAGGTACGCGCCATCGGCAGCGAAGACCTGGATGCGCTGATTCCACCAACTATCATCCACATAAACCCGGCCTTGAACGTCTACCGCCACATCGAGCGGCGCGCGGAAGTGGCCGAAGTCGTCACCTGTCACGCCAGTCTCACCGGCAAAGGTGATGCAACCACCAGCAAGATTACACTGTTGAATACGTTTGTTACCCTCGTCGGCAACGTAGATGTGCCCGGCGTCATCAACGGCGACACCATACGGGTTGTAGAAGCGAAGGTTATCGTTACCAGATTCGCCAGTGATCCCCAGCGTTGCCACGAGATTGTACCCGCTATCGAAAACCTGCACGCGCTGGTTCCACGTGTCGGCCACGTAGAGACGTCCGCTGGTGTCCAGGGCGATATTGTGCGGTCCGCAGAACTCGTTCGCTGCATCTCCGCACGCGCCGGTACCCAGGGTAGCCTGGTAGTTGAGATTGTTGTCGAAGACCTGAACGCGGTTGTTGCCGGTATCGGCAACGTAGACGGTGCCATCAGCAGCGACCGCGACGCCCCACGGCCAGTTGAGATGCGCATTGTCGGATCCCTTGACGCCGGGCGGCCCCACAGTAACCAGGACATTGCCATCCGTCCCCAGTTTGAGCAGGCGGTGACCGGTGAACTCAACAACAAAGCGACTGCCTTCACTGTCCACGGCGACGTCACTGGGTTTGTTGATATAGTTAGCGTCCGTCAGATAGGGAACGCCGGTGGTGCCGATGGTATCCAGATAGGTGAAACCCGCGCTGAATTTCTGAAGACGATGGTTGTTACCATCGGTTACGTAGAGAGCACCGCTTGATCCGACGGCAATCCCGACCGGAGCGTCGAAATGCGCATTGTCCGCGCCACTCACGCCGCTCTTGCCCAGCGTCGCCAGGTAGTTGAGGTTCTCATCAAACTTCTGGATGCGCTGGTTGTAGTTATCAACGACGTAGAGATTGTTTGCGGCGTCCACGGCCACGGCGTTGGGATGGTCAAAGTGCGTGTTGTCCGCGCCGGTCTCTCCGGTGATGCCCAGCGTGGCGACGTAGACGCGAGCGGTGGTGAAGACCTGCACACGATGATTGTAGTAATCGGCAACATAGAGATGGCCGTTCCCATCCAACGCCAGACCTTCAGGCCCATTGAACTCATAGTCGCCAGTGCCATAGCCAGTGCCCAAAGTGTGCAAGTAATTTCCGGCGCTATCGAAGATTTGCACACGGTGATTGCCCGTATCCGAGACGTACAGTGTGCCATCAGCGGCCACAGTCATACCTTTGGGATTGTTGAGGTGGGTGTTGTCGCTACCCGCTTCACCCAGCACGCCGAGGGTTTCGCTGTAGTTGCCCGAGGTATCGAAGACCTGTACACTGTGCGTGTCACTGTTGGCCACGTAGACGCGACTGCGGGTCTCATCCAATGCCACACCGTGGGGGTAGGCCAGGTGCTGCGCATCCCAGAAGGAGCTGCCGGCCTCTCCAAAGGCCCAGAGCAACGCGCCGCTGGAACTAAATTTGAGCAAGCGCTGGCCCATCACCTCGGTCACGTAGAGATTGCCAGAGCTATCAACGGCCACGCTGTGCGGCCAGTTGAGGTGCTGGGCATCGGTGAGGTAAGGCTCGCCGGTGGCGCCCAGGGTATCAACGTAGCGGAACGCGGTGCCCGAAGCACCCAGTTCCAGTGATGCCGGCCGGTTGCTGGTGATAGAGAGACCATACTCGGTGGTGCAGCCATAGGCCCAGGGATCCCAGTGATAGACTTTGACGTAGTAGTCGCCGCCGCTGGTTGGTTGCCAATCCAGGCACGAGGCAGGCCAACGACCAGGACAATCGTCGTTGGCAGCCAGCAGCGTTGTGCCGTCGGTAGCGTAGAGTTCGAGTACCGTATCGGCGTGACCACCGGTGTTGCCGGTAGTGAGTGTGTAGGTGATGCCGGTCTGTGCAGTGAACTTGACCCAGTCCGCGTCCTCCTCAGTATGCACATTGTGGATCTGGGAGTAGCCATCGGGCATGAAGCGTTTAGCGCTGCCGGCGGCGTTGTCGTTTTCGTAGGCATCTGGCGAAACAGCGCAGATATCTACAGCGTGTGAAGCGATCTCGGAGTAATCACCTGCGTTGCCGGCGTGGTCGCGGGCGCGGGCGCGGAAATAGTAAGTGTGACCGTCAATGCCAACGAACTTCGTGTAAGTATCGGTAGTGCTGAGGGCAAAATTGGTCCAAGTACTACCGGCGCCATCGCGAGTTTGAACGTCGTAGCTGGCGACGCCGGAGAGGTTATCGCCACTGTCCCACCAGTTGACTCCGAAATCGCGGAAGGGGGCGTCGCCGTAGTAGGCATAAGTGTTTACGTAAGCAGTGCCAGGCGGGGTACGGTCAATCCCCAAATTGTATGCGCCATCGCCAGTAGAATTGCTAGCCCAATCGTAGACATAGATGTAGAATGCACCCCCTTGCTGTTCGGAGACCGCGCTGGTGTTGAAATCATAGTTCCAGCCATCGTCAGGGTCCCAATCCTCTCCCAGCACGACCCAATCGGTATCCCAATCGGCATCATGCCAATAGAACTTGACGTTTCGGACGCCGCTCTCGTTATCACTCACGCTGGCAGTGATAGTCTGCATGATAGAATCGATCCAGGAATCAGGCTCCGGCGAAGCAACCTCGGCAGTGGGATTGATGTGATCTGTGAGGAGATGGATGGAGTAAGTATAATTGGCGCCGCCGCTAGTCCCATAATCGCGGACCTTAATATAGTACGTGCCATTGTGGGACAGTTCATAGTCCAGATGCGAGTCATGGCTACCAGAACCTTCGTCATCGTTTTGAGCCAGAACAGTAGTGCCATCGCTGTCTAGCAAGTAGATGTAGGAATCTAACGCTGAACCCTCGCTCTGGGCGTTGATATCTATGACAACCTTATCGCCCGTAACGCCGGTGAATGTGTAGAAATCCTCGTCGCTGGTGTAACAAATATCAGCAGCGAGCGTCTGACCATAACTAAGAGCGGTAGCAAAGTTGGTGGAGTCGTTAAACTCGTTAGCATCATTACAAGCGGCGAGGTCGGTGTAGGTAAAATAGTTCTCAATCTTACAATTGCCGTAGGCAACCTTGAAATAACCATCCCCATCCCAACCGCTACCCCAACTATTTCTGACAAGCCAGTAATTCTCCGCATCGTTGTAGCCAACGATGGAAACGCCGTGGTTAGTATACGGTGGATCCGTGCAACGGTATACGCCATTGGCATCAAAATTGCCGCCCATGTAGATCGAAACGCCCAAGGGGCCGTGAGCAAGCAGTGTCGTCTTGATGTCGTCTTTTGAAGGATCCCATAACGTATTGACGCGCGCCAGAGAATATAAGCGCGTGTCCCAGTCGCTGCAACGATCACTGCAATGATAGTCACTGCACTCATTATCACTACAGTAAGTACACATAGTAGCATCACAGCCACTGCTATTGTAAGTACAACCATTGGACTCTCCATCGTGGTAAGGTAAGCAGGCTTCATCTGGAATGCCATCGTCCCTGATATACGTTAGTGCTGACGTTCCCCATCCTCCAGCGCAATCCCCAGCATTGACGGCGCAGTCAGTTACCAGATATTGTTCAGACATATCAGGATCTAGATTAGGAGCTCGATATCCGATATTTATGGCGGCTTCAGCCACTCCCACGGCGGCAAACGCCCAACAACTGCCACAGATCCCCTGGTTTTTAATTGGCGTCATCCAGTTGGAACCGTCGTAATTGCGCCAATCGAAGGAAGAGGGCGTGGCGAGCTCTTGCGTCCCACAAGGTGCGAATGGCTCCATTCCAGAATGAGTGATAGTATAGGGAGGTGCGGTACCTATCGATTTCTCAACCAAGTTAATCGCATCTACTGCGGACATCACTTCTCTGCCGTCAGCATCCACACAGAGGGCGACCGCTTGAGAAAATGGGCTATCCCCATCAGGTTGCGTCACCGTTCTCAGACCTTCACGCGCACAGACATTGTATTCTTGACCACATTCACCTTCGAGAAAATCCCACGCATTGCAAGACGTATAACTGGGGAGTTTGCAAATGCCCCGTTGTCCCCCATCGGTATCTTGAGTAACTTCATATTCATAACCCAGCTCGGCGCAGTAGACGGCAGACGGATTTCGCATAGATTGTATATTGCCGTATTGAGCGTCACCTTGCGTTGGCAGAATGGCAAATGTTGCATCCGATAACAAGGCTTCTCCTGCTGGCTGAGACTGCCGCAGTACGTCAATTTCAGTGGCTTGTATGCGCAACTGACTCTTCTCACCAGCCGATACCAACCTCTCCGGCACCGCCTTCACCCATTGCAGATACATTCCCTCCTCGCTGGGCAGCAGCGCCTGCCAGGCACCGTCCTCGGAACGACGCGCCAGCACGTGGAGCGGCCCATCCACCGCCTTGGCCTCACTTTGCCACGCCGCGATGCCGTGCGCCCATGCGCCTTCTAGCGTCACCTCGTTCAGTGCGGCTTGGTACCGGGGACCCAAATAGTCCAGATACTTATTCAGCACCACTGCCATTGCCTGCCGCGCCCGCTCCTTTTGCATCTCCTCCGGTAGATCTTCGGGCACAGGGGGACTAGGTGTGGCTTGAAGTCCCATCTCCGGCGTAGCAGCTGGCGGCGGCGCGACGGTCAGCGTTGGCGGAGGCGGCGCTTCCGCCTGCGCAATCTGCACCGGAACGGGCATCATTGGCACAAAGTTCATTAAAACTACCAAAATCATCAGCGCGGCAAACGATTTCTGTGTCTTCATAGCTATACCCTCCAATACTTAATCAGACTTGGTCAATTTGCTATTCTTGACAACACCCAAAGGCATCCGCATTTTTTACCACGGATTAACACAGATTTTCACAGATTGGGCCGCAAGTTATTAAAAATCCGTGTCAATCTGTGAAATCTGTGATTGCTTGCGGCCAGAACGCCCCGGCATGAATGCCAGGGCTACGCAGCTACGCCGGATAAATCCGGCTAGCCCCATTTATGGGGCGTGGCTGCGTAGCGCGGGGATTAATCCCCGCTAATAGTTTCTGAGCACGAGCGGTAAAAAGATTTGATACTCAATCTGCGCATTGGGGTGAGCCGAGGCCCACCTCAGTGCGCATTTTGCTATTTCAGTAATTTCTGAAAACAAGCGGGAGGAATATCTGGTGCGCAACCATTACCTCGGTAGTGATTGTATTATCAGCTGAGTTATATTCTGACCCGGCTGAAGATATCGTCCAAGTCACCGGATAACGAGTACCGATGGTGGCTGACGGTACAGTAGTGTGGAGGATAACTTGACCGTTGCCTAAAAAGCCTAAGTTGGCCAGATTCCAAACAATGGTACCTCCACTGACTGAGATGGGCGCAGGTGAAGCCCCAGTATAGCCCAGGTTGCTATCCAGCGTAGCTGTAAGGACAATTGCCGTTGCTGGGGTCAAACCGTAGTTGCCAACAGAGGCTGGAATTGCGGCTGTGCCCCCCGGTGCAACACCGGTTACCCAGGTATCTACATCGCCGGTAGTTGGTGTGATTAAGCTGTAAGAGGTATTCCCATAGCCCTCATAACTGGTCTCGATATACGGATTAGTCGCCTGGCTGGTGTGGAAGATCATCGGGTCGGTGAGGACACTGCCGCTGCTATCTACTAATGCGTAATAGAGATTGGGGTGGTAAGACCGGTCGGAATCTATCCAGGTGAGGATGGCATGGCCGGCGTTGTCAGCCGTCACAGAGACATAGTTATCACCCGTAACAGAGGCGGGATTGCTCAGCGTGGTGGGGCCGGCAACCATATTGTACGTGGCCCCATCCAGTACTGCGAAGGCTATCTCATAGAGACCCGTTCCCCAAGATGTCCAGGCCAACAGAATGGTCCCGTTGGAGAGTTGCGTCACATCCGGCTCCCGGCCAGAGCCTCCCGTGGATGTTTCCGCTTTCACGGTGTTGCCCCCGCTATCAAGTACAGCGTAGGAGATACCAGGCGAGCCGCCGTAAGCTAACAGCACCCGATTGCCATTTAGAGCAGTAAGTGCCGGATAATAGTAACCATTACCACCTGCTACCCCGTTGGTGAATTTGGTGACACTTTTGACGCCTCCTCCATTCGTATCCCGTACGGCGTAGTAGATATCT
>JAYELZ010000268.1:0-7672 GCA_034717835.1 Chloroflexota bacterium | reverse complement strand
AATGATCCAGTCCCGTGGTCGGCTCGTCCAAAATCAGCACCTCCGGCTTGATCGCCAACACCGAAGCCACCGCAACGCGCTGCCGCCCGCTCTTCGTCATGCTAAAGGGGTCTTCCTCTTCCGTGCCGGAGAGTCCCACCGCCGCCAGAGCCTCCTCCACCCGCTCCTTGATCGTCTCCGCATCCAACTCGCGCAAGCGCAAACTGTAAGAGACCTCCTCGAAGACTGTCTCGGAGAAAATTTGATGGTCGGGATTTTGGAAGACGTAGCCCACTTTCTTCCCCAACTGGAAAACGCCCTGCTCCACCGTCGGCTGCCCGGCCACCTCCATCTCACCACCGGTCGGCATCAACAGCCCGTTGAAATGTTTAACCAGCGTGGTCTTGCCGCTACCGTTCTGTCCCACGATAGCCACCACTTCCCCTTGGTGGATTTCTAGATCAACTCCTTTAAGCGCGCGCACGCCGCCGGGGTAAGTATGCTCCAGCCCCTGGCTGCGGATGAGGACCGGGCCGCGCTCAGCGCAACGCTCCTTGTCTTGAGCGACCAAATCCGCGTAACGCTCGTTGGAGATACGCCAACCTTGCTCCTGGAAGCAACGCACGCCCGCCTCCACGGTGAGCGGCAGCGGGGAGATCCCCAACGCTTTGAAGTAACGCGGCACGCCCAACGGCATCATGCCCGTCTCGCGCAGCAGATCGACCTCGCGCAACACCTCCTCAGCCGGCCCCAACCGGACAATCTCGCCCTCGCGAAGCAGCAAAATGCGGTCGGCCTGCAACGCTTCCTCCGTCTCCTGCTCCACCGCCACGAGCGTCAAATCACTGCGGGCGCGGAGTTGTCTGGCGATCTCAAAGACGCCCGCCTTGCTGATCGGATCCAGATCCGTAGTCGGCTCATCCAGCACCAGAATCGGAGTCTGCATCGCCAACACCGAAGCAATCGCCAACTTCTGCTTCTGCCCGCCGGAGAGCGTGGAAGGCGGACGATGACGGAGCTCTGTCAACCCGACCAGACGCAAATTCTCCTCAATGCGCCGTTCAATCTCCGCGTGCGGCGCCGCGAAGTTCTCCGGACCGAACGCCACCTCCAGTTCCACGTTCGTGGAGAAGAGCTGCGCCTCGAAATCCTGGAAGACCATCCCCACTTTTTCCGAGAGCTGCGCGACCGATGACTCCTGGGTATCCACTCCCTGCACCAGCACCTGGCCCTTGAAGCTTCCCCGGTGGAAATGCGGGATCAAGCCATTCAAGCACGCCATCAGCGTGCTCTTCCCAGCCCCGGAATGGCCCATCACGACCAGAAACTCGCCCTCCTCCACCTGGAACGAAATCCCTTTGAGGGCCGGTTTCCGCACCCCGCGATAACGGAATCCCAAATCGTTGATAGAGATCACACTTTTATTCATACACGCTCCTCGTAAAAAATTTCACTAATAAAAACTCAGCCATACGATTGGTAACAACAATTTATTAAACGGTGCCGATGAAACAAACCCGTCATGCAAGTTGATACGCTTCAGCGAGAATCTCACGGATTACAGAATGCGTCGCCTTTTCCTGTGGTATAGCAAAGCTAATAGGATTGGCTCCAGCATTGTATGTGTAAGTCCAAGTCGGAACGTCAAGGCCAATAGACTCCAGACTCTTCTTGACACGTTCATAGAAATCGGAAGCAGCATCTTCCACGCCACTATCACCACCAGGTATGTAAACATACACCCCAGCTGTACGAGGCCACATAGGAAGCCAACATCTACGGCCTTTCTTGAGCGATATATAACTTTGCGCCGAGTAATCCACGCGAGACGGCCCCACATTTTCGATACAATACTTGGAAATTCTATCTACAGTCTGCATGAACTCCGGACTAGATCTACTCTCCCACCATTCTCTGTCACGCGGAGTACTACCACTCTGTCTATTTTGCTCTGGTTCATCACCCGCATCAATAATCAAATCATCGGGCTGCGCAAAAATGGATGATTTAATAGTAGCGACGCCTTCCTGATAAGGTATTCTAAGAACTTTGAGTTCAATCCCAATGAAAGGCATAAACTGTGGAAGAGATTCAATAACCGTCTTGTACCGACCTGACAGATCCTCGGCCACTAACACAGCAACGTGACGCGCATTGGGCCGCTTAAGCCGTTCTCGCGCCCAGTAATCAAGTGTACGAAATCCATGGTCTGAGTCGCACTCTCCAAGCATAAGCTCAATTTCATAGTAAGTATCCAGGTCGGCACGATAGGCGAAAACATCCAGTCTCCCACCGCGATTCTTATAATGACGCAATTCGTGACTAACGATCTCAATATCGCCTAGTCCAAGTCTTGATGGTTTTTCGAGTAGCCATTCTTGCAACCAAGACTCGTTTTTCCCAATGGCACGGAAGGTGCTATCAACGCTATCAATGATTTTCATTTTCTCCCCAATGTTGACCTCAGAATTCAATAACATATCGCCCACCAAGAATTATATGGACGAACGACTTGCCTCTCAGCTATAAACTGCGTAGAGTTCCTCGATTTGCGCCTCGGTCAGCACCGCCGGTTCCCCGATCTGGAGCGCGGCGTGATAGGCGTGCAGTAACTTGACGGGCGTACTGGAGGCAGGTACAATGAATTAGCGCTAGAATAAAAAATCGGTTTTGCAATAAGGAAGTGCAGCAATGACCCTTGACGAAATTCTCCGAGACATTCACGCTATGGAAGAAGACCTGCTGGTGTTTGAGCGCAAATATGGTGTCTTGACCGAAACATTCTACACAGCCTACCAGCGCGGTGAAGAGCCAGAAGACGAGCACTGGGTGTTGGATTGGAGCGAATGGGCCGGCACCTACGAAATACTCCTCGAACGCCAGGAGCGCTACCGTCAGGCGATCAACTCTTTGTTACAACAGGCAACCCCCCCCACCATCTCCTCCCTAATCGGACGCTCGGCCCGCTATGAACCCCTTCCAGTCGCTGCCTAAGTACGAACGCTTCGTATACACCCTCCAACAACGCTACCCGTCTATCTGCAGCTCAACCCTGACGGTCATTCGGCGCGGTAGAGCGGTAGCGCGTCTAACTGGCGAGCTAGAGATAGCCAGCTACCGCATCGTCGTGCGCGAAAAACTCACCTTCGTCGGCGGTTTAGGACGGATCACCGGTTATGGCTACGAGGTCTGGCGCGGCGAAGAGAAGTTATTCTGGTACGACTCGCAGCCGCATCCCCACAACCCGGCTCTGGCCGCCACACATCCTCATCACAAGCACATCCCCCCAGATATCAAACACCACCGCATCCCCGCGCCCGAAATCTCATTCACCCGCCCCAACTTGCCATTCCTGATTCAAGAAGTCGAACAATTGCTGAAAGGCTGATCGCTCTCCCCTACCCCAACGTGCTATCCATCAAAAATTATATGGACGAACGACTTGCCTGCCAATCACCCTGCTCTCAACTATAAACCGCGTAGAGTTCCTCGATTTGCGCCTCGGTCAGCACCGCCGGTTCCCCGATCTGGAGCGCGGCGTGATAGGCGCGCGCCAACACCTCCACGGCCTGCGCCGCCAGCGCAGCCTCCTCCAACGTCGTGCCCACGGAGATAGCGCCGTGATTGCGTATCAGCACGGCCTTGACGCGCGGTGGGCCGAGCAGCGCACGCAGCACAGCCCACCCGAGCGCCTCCGTACCCGCGCAAGCGTACGCTGTCACCGGGACGGGGCCGCCCACCAACAAGTTCTCATTGCAGAAGAAGGGAATCTCAATACCCAGGGACGCCAACACCAGGGCGTGGGGCGCGTGCGTATGCACCACGGCGTTGACCTCGGGGCACTCGCGGTAGATAAGCGTGTGCATCGGCGTCTCCGAGGATGGTTTGAGCCGCCCGTCCACCACCCGCCCCTGCAAATCCACAATGACGATATCCTCAACCTCCATCCGCGCATAGGAGACGCCGCTGGGCTTGATCGCCACCTGCCCAGCAGACGTACGCTGGCTGATGTTGCCGGATTTGAGATAGATCAAGCCTTGCGCGTGTAGTTCCTGCATAGTTTGCCATACGGCGTGACGTTCCTTTTCTGCTAACATAATCTCGCTCCTCTGAAAATAAGTCGAAAGTCTAAAGTCACAAGTCAAAAGTCGCAAGTCGCACGATTGACACAACTTAACGCTAAAGATAGAAAAATTAGTCTTTATCCGCGTTTATCAGCGTTCATCTGCGTCCCCTCTTTCACGAAAAATGCCCCCTCAAATCGTAAGGGGAGAAGACGCCCTCTCCCGTAACCACCGCGCTGACCAACTGCGGCGGCGTGATGTCGAAGGCGGGATAATAACCCCGCACGCCCTCTTTAGCCGTCCTGACGCCCATCGCGTGCAAGACCTCATTGGAATCACGCTCCTCAATCTTGACCGTCTCAATAGTGGGATTCTGGGCCGCCGGCGTGCCGACTACGTAGAAAGGCACACCGTGGAAATGCGCCGCCAACGCGATCTGGAAGGTGCCAATTTTGTTGACCACGTGGCCGTCCAGGGTGATCACATCCGCCGCACAGATAAAGGCATCCACTTTGCCCTGGGAGAGGACGTAACCCGGCATGTTATCGGTGATAAGCGTGACAGGCACGCCAATCTCGACAGCCACGCTGGCGGTCAACCGCGCACCTTGCAGATAGGGCCGCGTCTCCGGCGCGATGAGCGAGATATCTTTGCCCTGCTCCTTCGCCACCAGCAGCACGAACCCGATCAACGTCTCCGCGAAACATTGCGTCATAATGGTACATTTATCTGGCAGCAGCGCCACAGCGCGGGTCGCTATCTGGCGGGAGCGGTTATAACGCGCCTCGCGCTGCTCCCGCACGTGCAACAGCGCGGCCGCCTCTGGATCCCGGCCCGCGAGCAGCGCCTCTCCAGCTACCGCCCGAATACCCTCGACGTGCGCCACCATCCGCTGGGAGGTGGTCGGACGCGCATGGGAGAGCGCGTAAGCGGCTCGCTCCAGTTCCGCTTGCGCTGCTTCTGGCAACATACCGCGCACCGCGCGCGCAGCCCCGACCATCCCCAGCGCAGCCGCCATCCACGGGCCGCCGCTCTGCGTCACCATATCCGTAATCGCCTGCGCCGCCTCAATGTAATCACGGCAGCGCACATACTCCACGGTTGCCGGGTACTTGCGGCGATCCAAGATAAAAACCTCACCTTCGTCATAACGCGCGACGTTCTCGTAAGTAAGCAAAAACCCTAAACCAGCATCAGCACGGCCCATGATTTCCTCCTATAAAAAGTGGTTAGTGATTAGTGAGCTGTCTACTGTCTACCGTCTACCGTCTACCGTCTACCGTCTACTGTCTACCGTCTACTGCCTACCGTCTACCGTCTACTGTCTACTGTCTACCATCCTCCCCCCAACACCTCACGCACAAAATAGACGGGTTTGTCCTGCGCCTCGTAATAAGTGCGCATGATCATCTCTCCCAACAATCCCATCACCAGGAATTGCATACTGACCAGGATTAAAAGAAAGCCTAAAAAGAAGAGGGGGCGCCCTCCAATGGTGTAAGCGTGGAATGCTGCCCAGCCGCCCAGCACGCCGTGGACGAGCTTGGTGAGCGCCAGCGCGCCATCAAGCAAGACGCCCAGCAAACCGCTGATCAGCGCAATCGTCCCAAAGAGACGCATCGGGCTGCGAAAGAAAACCAAGAGGAAAGAGACGGTGATCAAATCCAAGATAACACGCGGGGTGCGAGAAAACGCCCCGTACTTGGACTTTCCAAAGCGGCGGCTCCGGTCATTGACCGGCACTTCAGCCACACGCGCACCCACCATGCTGGCCATCTCAGGCAAAAAGCGATGTAACTCACCATAGAGCCGGATATTTTTGGTCACCTCAGCGCGAAAGACCTTGAGAGAACAACCCCGGTCATGGATGGCGAGTTCCGTGACACGACTGATAATCAGATTCGCGCTCTTCGAGAGCAACCGCCGCAAAAAACTTTCCTGGCGGTCAACGCGCCAACCGACCACCATATCAAGCTGCTCCGCCCGCAATTTCTCCACTAGGCGGGTGATATCCGCCGGATCGTTTTGCCCGTCAGCGTCTAAGGTGACGATCAACTCCCCTTGCGCAAAATCGAACCCGGCTGCAAACGCGGCCGTCTGCCCAAAATTACGGCGAAAATGGACCACTTTCACGCGCTTGTCAGCGACATGGAGTTCTTGCAAAACTTCATAGCTGTCATCGCGACTACCGTCATCCACAAAAATCAGCTCATAACGCGCGGTCAGGGGGGGCAGTACAGCCGTCAATTCCTTATAAAGCGCCGTCAAATTCTCCGCTTCGTTATACACCGGGATCACGGCAGAAATTTCCACCGCCCCCCCCCTCCGCGCTCTCAGATCAATCATCAACCGTCAACTCCTTGGTATTGAAAATAACGTAAACAATTCCACCCAGCGCCCCCACCACCAGATTGGTCACTGCGTAATTAGCCAGTGATAGCGCCATCGCCGTGACCTCAGAGACGCCCACCGCCCCAAAGAGCAGAATATAGGTCTGCTCGCGCACCCCCAAGCCGCCAATGGAGATGGGCAGCGCCAACGAGAAGGAGATCAGCGGGGTAAAGAGCAAAAAGAGAGTCAGCGGCAGCTGGAGATCGAAACTGAGCGCCACCAACACATTAAAGGCGATTAAGAGCAGGTCAAAGACGAGCGAGACCAGACAAGCGCGTCCCAACGCCGGGTAGCCCAGTTGGGAGATAGAACGGTAAAAGCGTTCCAGCTGCTCCTGGCCGGGCAACCGCACCCGGGCGCCCAGCCAGGGCACCAACGGCGAGGCCAACACCAGCCAGCCGCCCAACACCCCCCCCACCGCGCTAACAGCGATCAACGGCAGCCAGCCGGCCGGCAGCAAATCCGCGCTGAAGGGCAACGCCAGCAGCGCCAGCAGAAAGAGCACCCAGAGGCCGGTCGCACGATCCACCAGCGTCGTGCCGATAGCCTCTGGAGTGCGGTCAGTGCTCTGCGCCAGCTCCGCCATCTTGACCGCGTCCCCGCCCAAGCCACTGGGCAGGAAGATATTGAAGAAGGAACCGACAAAGTAGAGGTAAACGAGCCGTCTCAGCGGAACTTCAATCTCCAGCGCGCGGAGCAAGACCTGCCAGCGCACCGCGCGCAACGCCGTCCCCGCGATCATCAACAACGTGGCCGCGAGCAGATAGCCCCAGCGTGCCCGGCGCACCACCGCCCAGAACTGCGCCAGATCAATCTGGAAGCAGAGCAGGTAGCCCAACAGTCCCAGGCTGACAACCACCTTCAACAAAGCAAATGAGATTTTCGTGCGTTTCATAGTTACCAGTCCAAAGTCAAAGGTCAAAGGTCTAAAGTCAAAAGTCTAAGGTTGAAAGTTTCCTAAAACCAATGCTAGTATAGAGCAATTTGGAGATTAGTCAGGTAGTCAGGTAGTCGGGTGGTCGTTAGTCGGGTGGTCGTTAGTCAGATTAGCGAATAGAATGAGAAAAATCTGTGTATCTACTCAGACTACCTTACCAAATTCCAGAGCGGACGCAGATTCGCGCAGATTTTCGCAGATAAAATATAAAATCAGCGTTTAGCAGCGCGCATCTGCGTCCTAAAGGAGCTCTGCCCCTAAGTAGTAACAAGATACGTTTTTCTCCGTGCGCTCGGTGTCT
>JAYELZ010000267.1:0-7794 GCA_034717835.1 Chloroflexota bacterium | reverse complement strand
GGATGACCAGCCCGCAATCGAAGACCAGCCCGCAATCGAAGACCAGCCCGCAATTGAAGACCAGCCCGCAATGGACGACCAACCCGCAATTGAAGACCAGCCCGCAATCGAAGACCACCCCGCCGTGCCAGCAACAGAACCTTCATTAGTAGTCTGAGAAGCGTCATCCAACCCCTCCAGATTTTGCCCTGGAGGTAGCGGTGGTAGTAGTGCTGGATCCGGCACTACTACCAAATCATAATCTTCAGGTAAGTTTGAGAGCGTTACCGTTAGCGCCGAGGGCTTTGTAATTTCAATCGAGTACCAGTCAGCATCTTTAGGCCAACCGATGGTAGCAGTAATCGTAGCCGGTGTTGCTAACGGCTCAGCCGCCATATCAGGAGTATCGTTCGGTTCGTACTTATCCTCTGTTGGCTCGTACCCTACAACCTCAGCCTCCTCATGCCCAATCACCGAACCACCGAAGCCCCAACCTAAATCGTGAACTTCAAGCGTACCCGCACCGTCGAAGTTCACCCCCAAGCTGGGCATCTCTTTTTGATCCCAGTTGAGACTGGTATGCGGAGCCAGTACCCGCTGCCTCTCCAATACAACGGTACCAAATTTATCATAAATTTTGAGCGTGGCCGTCACCGAGGACTCATTGTGATTGTGAACCCAGTAGCTGGTCACATGACCGGGATAGCGATGTATGGCCGGCAAGTAAAAATACGTACCCTCGAGACCGGCAGAAATAGGATAACCATCCAGGTCCCCTGGATGAGTATCATCCTCGCGCTGATCGTCCAAGACCACTCCCAAGTGAGTGCCCATAGTGTGAGAGATGATAGCACCGCTCCAGAGCACATCTCCCCTAGGCAAGATAGATTGCGGTTCTTTAGGGGGTAACGACAGAGTATCCACGCCAACTATCCCTCCGGTGCTGCTACGGTAATGGGTGATAGTAATTGGTTCTGCCGTCTCCATCGATGGCTGCGTAAACCAGAGCTGGCTGATGGACTTATCAATCTCGTTGTGAATACGCGGCACTACGGTGGTAAGGTAGGAACTCATAGCAGGTTGCGCCGGCCAAGCCTCCACCGGCACCCCGTTTCCATCAACTAAGGCCAGATAGCCTGTCAGCTGAGATATTTCACTGATGGCTTCCAAAAAACCTACTTCATTTTCGCCTAGCCCATAATCAGTCGGATCAATAATACTGGTGCCATGGGCTGTTAGCGTAATCTCCCACGTAGATCTCAAATAGCCCTCTACATATAGATTCGCACTGACAGAATCGGTTACAGAGCCAGCGTTATGTAGATAGATACGCGGTCGCAGATTCCCAGGTACAACCTTCAGCCACGGAAATACTATATTCATGCTTGGTTGCGAAGGAGTATAAGCCATTAAGTAGTCAGCGGTTGGATTTTCATCCCCCGGAGTGCTTTTAACCAGACACGCTATCGGATACATAGAGTCAGAACCTACGTAGGCAGTGCCAGTCAAGACGCCACTAGGCAACACGTCACTGATCAATTCTGGGGTGAAAATGATACTACCATTTCCCGGTAAAGTATGGGTGAAAGTAGCAATCGGCTCTTCAAATATCCCTCCGTGGATATCCCATAAATAAACAGTTACGGTATTGGATATACTACTTACCCCATTCATGACGTGAATCGTGGTAGGCAATTTATCCGCTTCCACAGAGAAATAGGGGATATTACAATCATAGTATGAAACTGATGGGGGAACAAAGGAAGTCACCATCCCGCCATCAGGAGGTAATAATTCTCCCGTGGCACCGACCGGAGAGAATATAAACAATGTCACCACTAGCCAACCCAGCAAACCTAAAGCGAGCCACAAAGTTTTTCGTCGTGCCATCTTACCCTCCTTAAAACTAACTAAATTAAGTTCACATAACTGACCACAGCTTGCGCGGTGGTTGGTGTCATTGGTGATTCGCCGATTTACTGCCGGACAAAGCGGCGAAACCCAGCTATGGACGGTCCCCCGACCGAGCTTGCTCTGAGTGTCCCCGTTCCGGACACTGAAAGCTAGCGGCTGGTCGTCCGCCTACGCGGACGAGGGAACGCATTCTGCTAGGTGGGCATGGTCGGAAGCTCGATTCGAGTTACCTAAAAACCAGCTCAACTATCCTGATCTCGCTCCCACTGTTTAGCCAATTCTTGCGCCATTTGGATATCGCCAGCTGCCCCTAGCTCTTCAAATTGTGCCCGCGCCTCACGTAATTCAGAATTAGCTTGTGCAAAGCAACCGCCTTGGTACTGATATTCAGCTTTAGTTAATAAAATTTGAGCTAGGCCATAAATATCCTGACCTTTGTGCAATTCAACAGCCGCTTGCTGCAGATACTTATCCACCGCGGCCAGCTCTTTTAATGCAAGATATACTCTAGATAAAGTTAAGTAAGCATATCCTATTCCCTCCTCTAATCCTTGTGCTTTTGCACAAGTCAAGGCCTTCTGTCCCCATACTAAGGCTTTCTGATTCTCTTGTTGAGCAATGTAGACTTCTGCACGGTGCCGATAAAGCTCTGATAGCGCTCCCTTAGAACCCAATTGTTGAAGAATCAATTCGGATTTTTTTAGGTGCTGGGTCGCTTCGTTTAGCGCACCTTCGCGGAGCGCCGTGGCGGCCAGATTATTCTCCATCAAGGCCTCACCGTATCTGATGCCCAGATTTTGCGTAATAGTCAACGTCGTTTCGTAAGCTTCCCGGGCCTCTGCCAAACGTCCCTGATAGCGATACAATTCTCCTAAATTAGCAGTTAATTTAGCTTCCCCTTCTGAATCATGAACTCTCCTAGCCAGAGCGAGTGCATATTCACCATGTTCTGTAGCAGCTTGCCAATGTCCCAACTTCATATTGATCAACAGAAGATTATTGCGGGTATTCATCTCTCCAAGGATGTCTTGCAATCTTTGGTAAATTTCCAGGCTTTTCCTGCCTAATTTCAATGCGCTTTGTGGATTTCCCTGCTGGGCAGATAGATACGCCCGCATATAAAAACTACGCGCTTGGATTTTTTCAGCCTCTACGCTTTGAAAGGCTTGGGCTAATTTAGCACTATGCCTACACCACGCTTCTTCCGACTGATACTCTCCTTGACGCTGAAAAAGCCCGGCCCCTATCAAGTAAAGTTGCGCGCCTTCCAACGTCTGCTTAACCTTTGGCAAATCTAGCCCTCGCTCAACTGCCTCAAAGGCCTCCGTATAATGCCCTTGGGTCTCTAAAACCGTAGCGAGATGATATTCTAGATGAGCCAGCAGCTTGATCTCCTCTGATTTAGTAGGTTGCAGAGGAAGCATACCGCGCGCTTCTCCAAAGTGTTTGAGGGCTTGCTCGTAGTCCCCTCTAATTGTCAACGTCTCACCCAACAGATGATGCACCTCAAAACATTCCTCGGCATCTTGCAACTGCCCCGTCTTGATGGCCTGCAACGCCCGTTCGAACGCCTCGACCGCTTGCTCTGTCAAGTAGTTAGCGAGCGCATGTTTCCCCAAATCCAAGTTAGTGTTCAAAGCTACCTCCCACTGCTCTCCCTCGAAAGAATGATAAGCCAATAAAGTCAACCAGTTAGATGTGGCCGCCGCGCGCGCACTGTCCAAGTAACCGCTCAAGCGACTGTGAATCAATCTGCGAATGCGATAGGGCAAGCCGTGATAAGCCACCTCGCGAATCAAGGGCTGCTGGAAATACAAGGTCTCCTCAGCCGGATCTCCATACACCAGTCCAAAAGGATTGAGCGTGGGCAACCGCCGTTTGACAACCGGACGCGGTTCTTCTCCATATCCGGCCACCAACATCGGAACCGTCATCTGCTCGCCCACCACGGTCGCCGAGCGGAGCAAGTGCCGGCTGGGCGGCTCCAGCCGGTCGATGCGACTCTGGATCAGACCGTAGGTGGTCTCGGGGAGCGGGGCCTCATCCAGGGATTGCATCAGCTCCCATTCCCCCTGCTGAAGTTGGAGGATGCCGGCCATTTTAAGCGCTTCCACCGATTCGATAGCAAAGAGTGGCGTGCCCGCACCGCGTTTGGCAATCCAACGTTTAATCTCGCGGGGGAGCACCCCGCCGGCAGCTTGAGTGGCTAGTTTCGTCATCGCCAACCGTGAAAGGGGCCGCAGAGGAATGTCAGTAATCTGCTCCGGCGGTTCCCAGGAATTCAAGAAATCCTCGTCATCACGATAGGTGAATAGCAAGGTGATAGGCGCCGCTGGCAAGTTTGCGAGGAATCCGGAGAGCAGATGTCGGGAGGCCAGCGGCATCCACTGCACATCTCCCCAGACGAGCAGCTGGGGATGAACGCGCGCGCCCTCCTCCAAGAGGGCCTGCAACACTACCAACCGCTCTAGCTCGCGCAATTCCGGTGAGAGTGAAGCCACTTCTGGGGAAGGAGCTACGGATAAGTCGAGCAGAGGCGCTATCAGAGCGGCCCAGACATCCAACTCCAACGTAGTTAAGAGCTGCTGCAAAGCCGCTGGCTGTTCGGCAACGGACAGCTCCGCTAGCTCCAATAGCGAAAGGAGCAACTCCTTCCACGCCGCGTAGGGCAAGTGCAGCCCATAAGAAGGGGCGCTCCCGGCGTGAACTTGGAAGCCCTGCCCCTCAGCCCAAGCCGCCAGTTCCGCGACCAACCTGCTCTTCCCCATACCCGCGACGCCATGCAATAAGACAATCTCCGTCTGTGCGCTGGTCGCACAGCGCTCTAGCGTGGCCTGCAGCTCTGCCAGTTCCAGCGTCCGCCCGATGAGCGGCAAACCATCAGTCAACGAAGTCTCAGTCACTGCACGCAACCCCTGCGCAATATACGGGGTGACAGGTTGGCGTTTGCCCTTGAGTTGTTGCGGCGGCCCAACTACGCTGCTAATCCGCTGACGGATAGTCGGGTGACGCGCGGTATGCGGCCCCAACCAGACCTGACCCGGTTCGCAGCGCGATTTCAGCCGGTAGGCCAGATTAACCGCATCGCCCATCACGGTGTACTCGCGCCGCTCAGCGGTGCCCACGTCCCCGGCGAAGACGAACCCGCTGTTAATCCCCACGCGGAGTGGCATCTCGGAGTTCTCCTGCATCTCCAGGGCGGCCAACGTCGCCCGCAAGGGATCGTCCTCGTGGGCCTGGGGCGCGCCAAAGAGGCCCATCAAATAGGGACCCTGGGGGCCAATGCCGATCTTGTTCACCACGCCGCCATATTGCTGGATGTAATCACGCGCCTGCTCAAAGAGCTCATTGGGACGCTCCACCAACCGCTGCAATGCTGCCGGGCGATTCCAATGTGCCGTGAGTTCCGGCAACGCAGGTAATCCTAACATCAAAATAGTTACCTGCCGGTGCTCATGCCAGAACTCGAAATGCTTCAGGGAAGAGAGCGTAATAATGCGCGCCAAGAACTCCGGGTCCAGATAGGGCGTGAGCGCGTCCAACCGCTCCAGAAGCCACATTCCCAAAGGCAAACCCGCCAGCTGCGCAGGAGGGTGAGGCAGCGCGGAGGCTTGTTCCTTCAACGGCAGTTTCTGATCTGCAGCCACTAAATATAGCCCCTCAGCCAGCGGGGTGTAGGCTACTTGCTCTCCACAATAGAACAACAGAGACTGAGCCACCACAATCCCCCCGGAAGGCGCGCACGCTTGAGCATGACCCATAGCCGTCAACGGCGGCCCGGTGAGCATCCACTTGCGATTTTTCGCCGTGCCCAAGCCGATCCCCACCATCCGTCCGCTAGCCAATCCGGTCGCAATGCGCAGCGGGAAGGTGCCCATCGAGGTCTCGACCTCCGCCAGCTGTTCATCCACCGCCCGATGGACAGCCAATGCCGCCGCCGTAGCCCGGAGAGCGTGTTCTTCTCCAGTAAAGAGAATCAATCCCGCATCACCACCAAATTTCTGCAAATCACCGCCATAGGGCAACGTGTGCGCGATCAAGATAGCCAGAAACCGATTGATCAGTCGGGTCAACTCCTCGGCTCCCTCCTCCGCCGCAAGCTCCGCAAAACGTTCCGTCAGCGCAGTAAATCCATCCACGTCCGCGAACATCACAGTCCCCTCTAGCGGGAGAGCGAGAGTGTCCACAGAGGGATTTCCCATCAGCGCGCGGCTCAATCCCTGGGGTAAATAAGTAGTCACCGTGGAGAGCAAACGCGACAAACGTTGCGGCAAATCGGGTTGATAATGAAGCAAGCGCGCCACAACCAACTCGCTCTTGACTGACGTGTTCAGCATGGGGGGCTGGCGGGGAGATACAATCATACTGTTTTCCTCACGGACTGGGTAACTAGACTAACTACAACGGCTTTCAAGATAAAGGTTAGCTCGGAATCTCGAATAAAATAACCCGCTTCTCCCTAATTCTACTAGATAACTAAACTAATTTCAACTGCCCACACGGGCGACGCGAGCACTAACCATATCGTTGCCAGCACTTTAAGTTCATGGTACAATGTTTATTACATTGAAAGCAAACGAGGAGGTAACAGCAATGAATGCTCAAAAACCAGTGTATGTAACAGCAGAAGGCTTGGCAGCACTCAAGGTTGAATTAACTGAACTGACTAAGGAAAAACGCCCGGCGCTGGCTAAACGACTGCATATTGCCATCAAACAAGGGGACCTCTCCGAAAATGCTGATTATATTACCGCCAAGGAAGAACAAGGCTTTCTGGAAGGCCGCGTCCAGGAGCTAGAATACAAAATTAGACACGCCCAACTAATCACAGAAAATACCAGCAAAGATGGGCGGATACACTTAGGAAGCAGAGTTGCGATTCAAGAAGCAGGCACAGATCTAAACGAAAGTTATCAGCTGGTCGGCGCTACCGAAGCCGATCCCCGACAAGGCAAAATCTCCAACGAATCTCCCCTCGGGCGCATGTTGCTGGGCAAAAAAGTGGGCGAGACGGTGACGGTTAGCGCACCAGCAGGAGAATTGCGCTTCTCTATCACGGATATTGACTGAAAACATACGTAACCATCCAATAAATCCCCTCTTGTGGACGCAAGAGGGGATTTGTTTCTTAATGTGCTCTTCATTATTTCCGATTGAGAGGATGCAATCTTAACCGATTGAGTTCTTCACTAATATCTTCCAGATTATCCAACTCGCGATAAACGATTGCATAACGCAGATAAGCCACCCGATCTACCTTTTGCAGCTCCTCGACCACCAACTCCCCAATTACTTGGCTCTCAACTTCTGGAGCACCCAGCCTTTGGATCTTGTATTCAACGCGCTCTACGATATTCTCCAACTCTTCAGGCGGGATAGGGCGACGCGCACAGGCAATTTGTAATCCCGCAACGATCTTCTCTCGCGAGAACTTCTCGCGGCGGTTATCGCGCTTGATAACTTGAGGAGCAGTAAGCAGAGGCCGTTCAATGGTGGAAAAACGTCGGCGGCAATCCCGGCACTCGCGGCGACGGCGCACATTCCCCCGCGGGTCATGGCGAGTATCAATGACTCTAGTCTTAAAAGAATCACAATAGATACATTTCATATTTCCCCTTCCTCTGAATTAGCTTATTATTTGCTTAACTTCCACCGTTCAGGATTATAGCAGCTGCCAGCTAGCTGACAAGAAACAGAGCGCGAGGGTGAGAGAACCAGAAAATCACCAGACGCATTGGTTGTACTAGTGCCCTCTCTCAGCCATGCTCTGATAGGTAGCAGCAAAAACGAAACCATGCCCCGTAAACGGGGCTAGCGCTACGTAGCACGAGCACTTCATTGCTATCTACCATCTCTTGCGATTGCTCCCCGCTAATTCTCAACTACAATAACCCCAAGTCC
>JAYELZ010000266.1:0-7812 GCA_034717835.1 Chloroflexota bacterium | reverse complement strand
ATGTCTTGAAGCAAGGCATCGCCGTGGGCGTTCTGGAGGAGCCGGTAGAGTTCGCAGAAATGGGAAATCCCGATTCCACCGTGCTGGTGCGGATCGTCTGTGCTTTAGCGGTGCCCCGCTCCGAGTTGATGGTGAAAGTGTTACAGCAACTGGTCAAAATGTTTCAGAATCCGGAGATACTACGTGCCATCGTCGGCGCAGGTAGCGCGGCGAAAATTGTGGAAATTTTCGAGCAATATCTTTCAATAAATAGAGGAGTCAATTAGAGATGAAAAAGCGAGTTTTAGTTGCTTGTGGTACGTCCATTGCCACGGCTACGGTCGTAGCGGAAAAGGTCAAGGAAATTGCCCGGGAAGTGAAGGTCCCTGTTGCAGTAGCTCAATGTAAGGCTTCCGAGATTCGAGGGAGAATCTCAACTTTCACCCCCGATTTTATTGTTGCCAACACTCCCGTCCCCAAGGACCTCGGCGTTCTGGTACTCAGTGGGATTCCTTTTCTCTCAGGTGTTGGCGCAGATAAGTTGAAGGCTAAAATCATCGCGGCTCTAAAAAGAGATTGATGAGGAGCTAGTAATGAATGTTGAGAAAAAAGTAGATTTACTCCGTCAGATGTATACCATCCGCGCCTTCGAGGAAAAAGCGGAGCAGTTGTATGCGCTGGGAAAAATTCACGGCACGATGCATCTTTCCATCGGCATGGAAGGCTCGGCGGTGGGAGCCATCGCGGCCCTGCGTCCCGACGACCTGATCCTGAGCACACATCGCGGTCACGGCCATTGCATCGCCAAAGGGGCAGACCTGCAGCGTATGGCAGCCGAGTTCATGGGCAAGGCCACTGGCTACTGCCGGGGACGCGGTGGTTCTATGCATATCGCTGACCCAGAGGGGGGGAACCTTGGTGCCAATGGCGTCGTCGGTGGGGGAATCCCCATCGCCGTGGGGATAGGGTTGAGCATCAAAATGCAAAAGCGAGATCAGGTTATTCTTTGCTTCTTCGGAGATGGCGCGGCTAACCTTGGCCCTTTCCACGAAGGCTTGAACATGGCTGCTATCTGGAAATTGCCGGTCGTCTACGTCTGCGAGAACAACCAGTATGCGATGTCCTGCTCTACACACAAGGCTTTTGCCATCGAACGTATCTCCGACCGGGCCGCGGCCTATGGGATGCCGGGCGTGACCGTGGACGGCAATGATGTGCTGGCCGTGTACGAGGCTGTGAGTACCGCAGTGAAACGCGCGCGGACCGGCGAAGGTCCCTCACTGGTCGAGAACTTCACGTACCGCTGGCGTGGACACTCCAAGAGCGACGCCAATATCTACCGGACTCGCGAGGAAATCGAATCCTGGAAAAAGAAATGTCCTATCAAGCGTTTCCGTACCCTGCTTGTTAAGGAAGGCGCGCTGATGGAAGCAAAGGCTAAACAGATCGAAGAACAATCCTACGACGCGATTGAATCTGCCGTCGCTTTTGCTGAAGCTAGCCCGGAACCCGATCTAGAGAGTATTGAGGAAGGAGTGTACGCCTAATGCGAGAAATCACTTATTCTGAAGCGCTGCGTGAGGCACTCCGTCAGGAAATGCAGCGCGACGAGCACGTTTTCATCATCGGTGAAGACGTAGGTGTCTATGGCGGCGCCTTCGGCGTCACACGAGACTTGTTCAAGGAGTTCGGTGAGGCACGGGTGATTGACACCCCCATCAGCGAATTAGGTATCGCCGGGGCAATCACCGGCGCGGCCCTGACCGGGATGCGGCCCGTTGGCGAGATTATGTTCATGGACTTTATGACTCTGGCTTCCGAGCAACTGGTCAACCAGGCGGCCAAAATCCGGTTCATGTTCGGCGGCAACGCTACTCTACCTTTTGTGATGCGAACTCCTGCCGGCTCCGGAACGGGAGCGGCGGCCCAACATTCCCAAAGCCTGGAGAACTGGTTCGTACACATTCCCGGCCTCAAAGTTGTGATGCCCAGCACGCCTTACGATGCCAAAGGTCTGCTCATCGCCTCCATTCGAGATGACAATCCGGTGATCTTCATCGAACACAAGTTGCTCTACAAGGTCAAAGGGCCGGTGCCGGAAGAACCGTACACCATCCCCTTAAGCACCTCTGAGATCAAGCGAGAAGGACAAGACCTGACCATCGTGGCAACCTCGGTAATGGTCAAGCGCTCCCTGGAAGCCGCCGCACAACTGGCCTCAGAAAGCATTGAGGTGGAGGTTGTGGATCCGCGGACCCTCAAGCCCTTAGATGCGGAACCACTCATCCGTTCGGTGATGAAAACCGGGCGTCTGTTGATCGTGCATGAGGCGTGTAAGACCGGCGGATATGGCGGAGAGCTCGCAGCTCTCATCGCTGAAAGTGAAGCTTTTGATTACTTAGAGGCTCCCATCGTGCGTCTGGCGGGACGAGATATACCGATACCTTACAATCGTCTGTTGGAATATCATGCCGTGCCGCAAGTAGAGAATATCGTCGCCAAAGCCCGTGAACTGGTGCAAGGGAGAATCTAAAAATGGCAATCCCAGTGATTATGCCCAAATTGGAGATGGCTCAAGAGACAGCGACCGTCGTCGAATGGCTCAAGCAAGAGGGCGAAGAAGTCGAAAAGGACGAGCCGTTGCTGGTCGTGGAGACTGATAAGATAACAGTGGATATCGAATCTCCGGCCTCGGGGATTCTCGCCGGTGTGCGTGCGGGACCAGCAGATGTCGTACCGGTGACGGAGATCATCGCCTACCTGCTTAAGCCGGGCGAGACAATGTCTCAAGAGATGACGGCTGCTCCTCCTCCGCTCTCGGCGTCGGCGGCAGTTCAGACCGTACCTACTACGGCTGGGACACGCGCCACCCCCGCGGCAAGACGCATCGCGCGCGAGCGGACCGTTGATCTCCGCACCATCACCGGCAGCGGGCCACATGGACGAGTCCAGGCCGCCGATGTCCTGACATCCACTATCACCCCGGAGAGGCCCGAGCAAGCCGCTGAAGTGATTCCCTTGCAGGGGATACGGCGCACCAGCGCCCAGCGACTGACGGCCAGCTATCAGGAGATACCTCATGTCTACTTCACCATGCGGGTAGATATGGGGGAATTTGAAAAGACGCGCGCCGCCCTGAACGCCAGAGACCCTCGAGTCTCGATTACGGCGCTCCTGGTCAAAGCCGTGGCCTGGGCGCTCAAGCGACATCCCGGGCTGAACAGCACGCTGCGCGGCACAGAAATCCACCTGTTGCCCGAAATCAACGTGGGCGTCGCGGTCGCGCTGGAGGAAGGACTGATTGTGCCGGTCGTGCAACACGCAGACCTTAAAAGTGTGGCTGAAATAGCCCGACGGGTCAACGAACTCGTCACACGCGCCCGCGAGGGGCAACTGACACCCACTGACGTCGCCGGGGGAACGTTCACCCTTTCCAATTTAGGGCCATTCGGCATTGAGCAATTCACCGCGATCATCAACCCTCCCCAGGTCGCCATTTTGGCCGTGGGTGCCACCCGTCCCGAAGCCATAGTCAGCCCAGAAGGTCAGATCGTCATCCGCCCGGTGTTCAGGATGACGTTGGCCGCGGATCACCGTGTTGTAGACGGTGCGCTAGCCGCTCGCTTTCTCGTCGAGCTACGTGAAGTTCTGGAAAACCCCACCTTACTTTTGTGGTAGAGGAAAATATGAGCCAAATAACCCTGACCATTCGTCACGAAGTGGGCCTACATGCCCGTCCTGCCGCGCTCTTCGTCAAAACTGCCAGACAATTCGACAGTGACATTCGAGTCACCTGTAGAGATCGCCAGGCCAATGCCAAAAGTATCTTGGGCGTGTTGACGTTGAGCGCAGGCCAAAATGCCGTCATCACCATTGATGCTGCAGGCGATGATGCCGATGCTGCACTGACAGCATTGCAGACTTTGGTGGAGAATAACTTTGTAGAGAATCACTTTGGAGAGACCGGATGAAAGCACTTCAAGGGATCGCGGCCTCCTCCGGGATTGCTATCGGGACGGCCTTTCATTTCCACCGGGGCGACCTGCACTTTGAACGTCACACGGTAACGGACCCGGTAGCGGAATGGGCGCGTTTAGCAGCCGCCCTGGAAGCGGCGCAACGACAGATAGCCGAGATTTCGGCCAGAGCAAAAACGGAATCGGGAAAAGAGGAAGCCGACATCTTCGAGGCCCACGCCTTGATGTTAGAGGATCCCGATCTGCTGGAAACCATGCAGCAAGCGATCAAGGGTCAGTCGCTCAACGCCGAGGCCGCGTTGCAGGACGCCGCCGAAAACTACGCGCAGATGTTGGAAATCTTAGACAATGAGTATTTTAGCGCGCGGGCCGCCGACGTGAGAGATGTTGCCAGCCGCGTGCTCCGCATCCTGTTGGGGATCGCCGAGTCGCCGACCGCCGGATTGACGATCCCTTCCATTATCCTGGCCCGCGATTTGACTCCTTCCGACACCGTGTTGCTGGACAAATCCCTGGTGCTGGGCTTCTGCACGGTGGAAGGTGGTACCACCTCTCATACGGCCATTCTGGCCCGTAGCCTGGGCCTGCCGGCGGTGGTGGGGGCGGAACCGGAGGTTCTGGAAATTCCACCAGGAGCCACGTTGGCCTTAGACGGCGGCGCAGGCACGCTGACATTGGAACCGGACGAGGCCCTCATCGCTGACTACCGGACACGACAACAAGCCGGCGCGCAGCTCTTGGCCCGGGCACGGAAAGACGCACATGTACCTGCTATTACCCGTGACGGCCATCGTGTTGAGGTGGTCGCCAACATCGGGAATATAGCGGGTGCCGCTGCGGCATTGGCGGCCGGTGCAGAGGGCGTGGGTTTGCTGCGCACCGAGTTCCTCTACCTGGAACATACTCACCTGCCCGACGAAGAAGAACAATACCAGGCTTATCGCGCCATCGTCGAGGCGTTTGGATCCCGGCCCGTCATCCTGCGCACGTTAGACGTCGGCGGCGACAAGGCCCTGCCCTATTTGGATCTTCCTCATGAGATGAACCCTTTCTTGGGTTTTCGGGCCATTCGTCTCTGTCTGGCCCACCCGGAAATTTTCAAGCCTCAACTGCGGGCTGCGTTGCGGGCGAGTGTCGTGGGCAATCTTAAAATAATGTTCCCGATGGTGGCCACGGTGGCCGAAGTGCGGGTAGCTCGGATGATCTTAGAGGAATGTCGCGCCGAACTATTGACCGAGGGAAAACCGGTAGCCGAGGAGATGGAGATAGGAATCATGGTCGAAATTCCTGCTGCGGCGTTGCTGGCCGAACGGTTTGCTACCGAGGTGGACTTCTTCTCCATCGGTACCAATGACCTAACTCAATACACGCTGGCCGCTGACCGCACCAATGCTCTCGTCGCCACGTTGGGCAGTGGGTTTCAACCGGCGGTGCTGCACCTTGTACGGAACGTCATCACCGCTGCTCACGCCCAGGGTAAATGGGTGGGATTGTGCGGGGAGCTAGCCGGTGAACCTTTAGCTATTCCCATCTTGCTCGGCTTGGGTCTTGATGAGTTTAGCATGAACCCCTCGGCAATTCCTCTCGCCAAGCAGATCATCCGTGCGTTGACATTGGCAGAGACTCAGGAGCTAGCGCGAGCCGCGTTAGCCTTGGACGACGTTGAGGCAGTGCGAGAACTGGTAAAGCGCCGGGTGCCAGCCGTCAATTTGTAAATGGTCGGATTTCTATCGTCGTAGGTGGTTTTTTTTCTGCGGTCAGCACGGCGGCGTCCGTCCAGGGGGGGAGAATTACCATTACTGAATGTCAGGGGTTCGAGTCCCCTCGCCCGCTTTTTTCACATATGACCTCGTTGCTCCGTTACAACAAAATTTCATAAGCCCCTCGCATGCTAGTAGCGTGACATTTTACTTCTTGCAGAGCCGGTTGATGACTTATTGTTGAATTGCTACATTAGAGATTTTCCTAGTTCTGACGGATTCTGTGGTCTGCAAGGCCACAAGTTCCCGCTAGACATTTCGGCGAGTATGCGGTAAGCCAGCCTAAGTTTATATCTACAGGGGGTGCTTACCATAGTCTTCCATAAGCCGCAAGAGGAACTGTAGTCGGGAAAAGAACTTTGCCCCGCTGGTGAACAAGTCTAAACAGATTTGTGTGTTCATTGAGCCGGAAATGTATACTAGCCCCTTGTTTGGTCCTGAAGTATTTCGTCAGTATCTGTCTGGTAGCATCGAGCAGCATCCTGAGCTGTTCCCCGTTGCCATTCAGCAAGGATACCAGCTGCACGATGTTCTTCCCGAGTCCAAGAGAATGCCCGGAATTCGCCTACGGCGCATTGAGCTATGCACAGGAGCTGTCTTTACCATGCGACCTTCCTTTGTGATGCCTTACATGACGGGCTACACCGACGATGTGGAAAAGCCCTTGTTTCTACGCCGGCGGGGCTGTTCCTCATTGGGCCTTGGCCTACGTCTTTGGACGCGACGGCCGTCATCACCGGCGCCGGGTATGATCTCGCTGTGACCAAGCAGGCGGACACGACATACGTGCGTCCTGGCGACGCGGTGCGCTTCACGCTCGCTGTCAGTCGCTCCGGCACGCTCACCGGAACCCTGCGGTTGACCGATACCGTCGTCCCCACCGCTGCGCTGGCGGCGTGGACGATGCCCAGCAATTGTGCCGGTATCACTACCACCGGTCAGATCACGTGTGCGTGGATGCTGCCACCAGCCGATCTCTTTACCCGCACCTTTGATGTGGTCATCACGACAACTGCGCATTACACCGGTCTGCTCATCAACGGAGCGCGAATCGGTGCGGAGCAGCTGGTGTTGGAAAAAGACTATATCAACAATGTGTCCCAAGTGGTGGTAGCGGTGGACATGAGCGGCCCGCCTGCCACCATCTACCTGCCGCTGGTGCTGCGGAACTACGCCTCAAGCAGGCTCTCATAGATGGAGCCTAACTCCTCGACGCCCAGATCGGCGTAAGAGATGCGTTGCAATACGCCCTCGCGCTCAATGAGCGTCAACGCGCGGATGGCGCGCAGCAGGTCACGGTTGCGGATGGTTTGACTCCGCGCACCACGGGGTGTGCGCCAGTCCAGCAGCGGCGTCTGATCGGCGGCGAGCGAATCGGTGTAAAATTGTTCCAGCGGCGGCAGCGCCTCCCTGCCTTCGCCCTGGGGGACAAAGCGGCTGGCGTGCGCCATCCGGTAGAGCGCGCGGAAATCGCCGTAGTTGCGCGTCTCGCAAATCGCCTCCAGGTCAAACTGCACATAACCCTGGGTGAAGGTATGATGATACGTCCGCAGCAGACGGAGGAAGATACCGTTGGAGAGCACGGCCCACCCGTCATCGCGACTGGCGTTGAGAAAGGCTTGGAGCATATCGTGGGGCGACTGGGCTTTGATGCCGCGTCCGCTGCCGTGGCGTGCGTCGAGATCCTGCGGCGGCGCGACGGAGTGCAAGATCGGCCCATCGTCGGGCCAGCCCCGGTGGGAAAGCGGGTAGCGCAGCTTGCCCGCCTCGTCCAGCACCACGTCGCCGCGCAGATAGGTCGGCTCAAAGTTGAGCCGCTTGAAGAGTGGGAGCAGCCACCGCCCCGACATCCTGCACCAGGTAGCTAAGGCGAGGCTGCCAATCTCGAGCGAACTCTGCCCGGCGCGCCACAAAGGAGGCCAACTCTAAATCAGCCAGGTTTACGTCCCGTGCCGCGAACTTAGCCCGTAGCAGCGGGGTCACGTCCGCCAGAGAGAGGTCGGTTTGGAGTAAATGATGAATATCATAGAGATCACGAGAGATAGCGAAACGTCGCTGCCCCCCGATAGCCCGGATTTTCTCAGCGAGTACCTCCA
>JAYELZ010000265.1:0-29347 GCA_034717835.1 Chloroflexota bacterium | reverse complement strand
CCGAAGCTACCAATCCGCGCCGGGTATTCGTATCCAATACCACCACCACAGTTTCCGGCGGCAGCGGGACCGGCGTGAGGGCCAGCGAGCGGCAATCAATCAGGAGCGCGTGTCCAGCCTGCCCGGCGGCGGAAATTAGCTGATCCATGATCCCACAATTAACTCCCACCCACTCATTTTCGGCGCGCTGCGCCAGGAGCGCCATCTCCACCGGATCCCAGGGGAAGGCGCTCACGCTGGCGAAGGCGCGCGCCGTAGCCAGTTCCAACGCTGCCGACGAGGAGAGTCCCGCCCCGGAGGGCACGTCACCGCTCAACATCCCTTCCCAACCGCGCAGCGCATAACCGGCCTCCTGCAATGCCCAAGCCACACCCTTCAGATATTCCACCCAACCGGCGTCCTGCTGCTCTAGCGCGTCCAACTCGAACTCCGCTGTCTCATCGAAATCCAGGGAATGCACGGACACCCGGCGGTCCGACCGGGGGCGCAGCGCGATCCAGAGCGCGCGATCTATCGCCATGGGGAGTACAAAACCGGCGTTGTAATCGGTATGCTCGCCGATCAAGTTCACACGGCCCGGCGCGCGCACCAAAAACGCCGGCGGTTCATCAAAACGCTCTGCGAAGATCAAAGTAACGGCTGCTGGTAGGGACATGAATACACCTCGGTTGGTTGGCTGGATAGGCTACAGGTTACGAGGATATTATGCGGTCGGTTGGCAGATAAGTCAATCGCCAGACTGCGAGGAAGCGAGAGAATTGGACACAGATTAACGCGGATGAACACAGATAAAAAACAAATGGCCAACGCCTCGCTTCGAGGTAAAATCATGGGCGGGAGACGGGAGCGACTGCTCCGGTACTTTCAGAGAGGGAAACGGGGTTACGAAGACAGCACGACAGTTCGCGCCCGGCGACCAACTCAGTAAAAACAAAAAAACTTGTTCTATGGAAAACCAGGGAGGTTGGTGGATGACTAAAATCACTTTTATCGGGGCAGGGAGTACAGTTTTTGCGAAGAATTTGTTGGGTGATATTTTAAGTTTCCCGGAGTTGGCTGACTGCACGCTTAGTTTGCACGATATTGACCCGGAGCGGTTGCGCACGACGGAGGCGGTGGCACATAAGATCGCCACGCAGTTGGAGGCGCAGCCACAGATTGAAGCGACGCTGGACCGCCGCGCGGCGTTGGAGGGAGCGGATTACGCTTTCAATATGATCCAGGTGGGGGGCTACCGCCCGGCGACGGTCACGGATTTTGAGATTCCCAAGCGGTATGGGCTGCGCCAGACGATCGCCGACACGTTGGGCATCGGGGGGATTATGCGCGGTCTGCGCACTATCCCGGTGCTGCTGGAGATGGCGCATGACATGGAGGAGGTCTGCCCGGACGTCTGGCATCTGAGCTACGTCAATCCGCTGGCGATGAATACCTGGGCGCTCAATCTGGGCAGTAAGATCAAGCTGGTGGGGTTATGTCATAGCGTGCAGGGGACGGCTGCCGGGCTGGCCGGGGATATTGGCGTGCCGTTGGAGGAGATCAACTATCTGGCTGCCGGCATCAACCATCTGGCGTTCTATCTTAAGTTCGAGCGCCATGGAGAAAACCTCTACCCGTTGCTCCATCAGGTGGTGGCGGATGGGCGCGTGCCGGAATGGAATCGCGCACGTTATGAACTCCTAGAGCGCGTGGGGTATTTTGTGACCGAATCTAGCGAGCATCTGGCCGAGTACACTCCCTGGTTCATCAAACGCGACCGCCCAGACTTGTTGGAGAAGTTCAATATCCCCCTGGATGAGTACCTGGGCCGCTGCGAGGCGCAACTCCGCGCTTGGAACTATCTGCCAGAGGCGCAAGCTCATCCAGAGGCGGATCATGAAGCAGTGCTGCGCGAGTTACTCGCTGATATTGAGGTGATGCCCCCAATGAAGGAGCATGTAGTCCACACCTTTGAGAATCTAGCCACCGTGACACGCAGCAACGAGTACGGTTCGCAGATTGTACACAGCCTGGAGACGGGGACGCCGCGCGTCATCTATGGCAACGTGCCCAACACGGGGCTGATTGATAATCTGCCCACGGGTTGTTGTGTAGAGGTGCCTTGTCTGGTGGATAAAACCGGCGTGCAGCCGACCCACGTAGGCGCGCTACCACCGCAACTCGCCGCGCTGATGCGGACGAATATCAACGTGCAGGAGCTAACCGTCGCGGCGGCCTTGACGGGCAAACGCGAGCACATCTATCACGCCGCGATGTTGGATCCGCACACCGCCGCCGAGTTAGATTTGGGGCAAATCTGGGCGCTGGTCGATGAATTGCTGGACGCGCACCGAGATTGGTTGCCGGAGTATAGTTAGTTCCATCCGCAGCTTAACTGCTTAAACAGAATGTTAGGCGCTACTCGGCCCCACCTCGGAAATCGGTGGGGCCGAGTGCTGCTAGTTCCGAGAGCGCAACCAGAACGGTATTCCAAAAAGTCCCAACGGAGCTAGGATAATCAACAATAGCAACATTCCCCCGCTGACCAGCGAGACGAAGCCGCCGGGCAGAGCCAATGTCCCCTGCGTCAGCCAAGCAGAGGAGGCGACCAATCCCACGGTGCTAAAATTCCAGAGTCCGTGAATGCACAACGCGCTCAAGTAGGCCGTGGGGAGTAACCAGCGGTGCGTGCGCTGCCAAAAATAGCCCCAACCCAGACCAATCAAGCCACTGGTAAGCGCGTGCATTGCGGTAGCGGGCAGGCGCATTCCCACGCCAGCCGCCCACTCCCAGCGCTCTCCCAAACCTATGATGCTATTAAGCGCGCCCTCCAGGATCGCGAAGCCGAGGCCGCTGGCCGCTCCCAGCAAAAACGCTTCTGCCAGGCTTAACTGACGGCGATAACAGAGCACAATTACCACCCAAACCTTGGTAAATTCCTCAATCAGCGGAGCGACGAGCGTCAGTATGAGCAGCAATACGGCTAAAACGAGTGGGGAACCGAGAAGTATGAGTAACTCTTGTTCCGGGAGCGATGTAGCCTGAGATTGGAACCACCGTTGCAGGATTGCCTGAAGTTCCGCCAGCTCGGCTTGCCCGCCGGGGAAGAGCGTCGCCAGGCCGCCCACGAGTAGCACTATCAACAACAGGCCGATCATTTCCAGGAGAAACGCGGGGAGGGTAGCCGCGAGCCCCCCACTCATCGCGCTCACGAGTTGGGTGAATGAAGGCAGCGAACCACGTCCAGCTGCCAAACCCGCGAAGATCAAAAACAGCCAGGCAGGCAACAACACCACTGCGAGATGGATCAAGGCGAATGGCGTGGTGAGCTGTAGCCGCTCCGGCAGCAACAATCCCAACGTGGCCAGCAAGAGCCACAATCCCAGTAAAATTACCCAGTCGCGCGTATTGGCGGGGAAGGTTAACCCCGGCGTTTCTCGCCAAACGCGCCAGCCGATTACCAACCAGATGCTGGCGAAAATGCCAATTAGCAAACTGCCCACAGCCATCATCAGAGCTGCTGGCGCTTGTTCGGGGCCGGCGAGGTGAGGAAGCACGAACGAGACTAGCAAACCGCCTAATCCGCCCAAGAGCGCTATCCCGGCGATGAACATGCCGGCCAATCCCCAATTTTTCTTAGATTTTCGCATAAAGCCTTCCTCCTGATGAAAAAAGATAGCTCACCGCCGAGACGCAGCGAACGCTGAAAAAAAATTGAGCTTGGTTAGCATCTAGTAGGTTACCTGTACCGACCTGGTGAAAACCGAGAATTTTGTCGCGCAAGCATTCTAACGTATTCTTTTGATACCTAAAAGAGGGGATAGCGAGTTATGCGCCATCCCCTCCGGTAAACTGTACCCAATTGTATCATCTCAATAATCCGGGATAATTTTTACCACAGAGCACAGAGAGAGTACCGAATTTTTAATTTTTTCTCCGTGTGCTCTGCGTCTCTCTGTGGGGAGTATGACAGCTGCCGCAATGTTTCCCCCTATTTACTGAGAAGATCTTCCCAGTTACTCTGTTACCACCGTCACGTTCTTGATTTGATCTACCACTGCCCCTACGGGGGTGCCAGGTTGCGTGCGAGCTAATTTGTCCAAGACTTCCAAGCCCTCGGTAACTTGTCCAATCAGCGCGAATTTACCGTTAAGGTTGGAGGCTTCTGTCCCCAGGGTGATAAAGAATTGCCCATTGGGTAACATCCCAACCAGACCGCTGCGGTCAAAGACACCTTGAGATTCACCGGTGCAATAGTAGCCGGGATACCCCATACCACTGTTGGTGGGGTCGCCGGCCAGTGCCACAAAGTTATCTTGCACGAAGAAGTAATCGGTGTTCTCATACCATCCCTCATCAGCCAAGAAAATAAAACTGTTAATGCTAGTGGGGGCGGATTTGGGGAAAAGATCGAAAGCAATCTCGCCTTGAGTGGTACTAACCATAGCCGCGTAACTCTCCGTACTGTCGAGCGTAATCTCCGGCGCAGCTGCATATTGTTTGTCCGCCAGAGAGAGGATATCAATGAATGCCTCCAACCCTTGCAGAGAAAGACCTAACTGTTCTACGGGATAGAGGTACCCATTGAAGATCAGGGAGGGAGTCCCTGGCAACCCCAATTCTTGCGATTCCTGAGATTCTGCCTCTATCGCCTCAAGATAGGCGTCGCTATCCATATCGCTCTCAAATTTCTGCATGTCTAAGCCCAGTTCTTCGGCGTAGGCGCTCATCTTTACGCGGGCCTCTTCTAATGAAAGCGGCTGCCAATCAGCGCGTTGTTCAAAGATGGCATCGTGCATCTCCCAGAATTTACCCTGCGCACCGGCGGCCTCACTGGCTTCAGCCGTTAGTATCGCCTTCTCATGGAAGGAGAGCGGAAAGTGACGGTATGTCAACTGGGCAGTAGGATAGTCGGCCAAAAATTGCGCTAACATCGGTGCGGTGCCGCTACAACCGGGGCACTCAAAGTCAGAATACTCAATAATTGTGAACTCTACATCGTCCCCGGAGGCCCCCTTTAGCCAATCGGTATCGTCAATGGGACGTACCGGAAGTTGGGGCATCGGCATATCTTCGCAAACTCCCGGCTCAGTGGGAGCGACGATCTCGACTGGTCCGGTAGGCTCGCTCTCTGTGGTAGTCTCCTCGGTCGCTGGCGCATCCTCAGTCGCCGCACTCTCCACCGTCGGCTCCGGGGTGGAAGTGGCGGTTGGTTCGGGGGTCCCAGTTGCGCTGCAAGCGGCCAACAAGAGAGAAAATACTAGCAGGGTACTAATCAACACCCAATTTATTTTATTCATTACAGCTGCTCCTTTTCTGCGACTAACAATAATTTTACGCTGGATTATGTAAAGGCGTAGTATACCACACTGGAATCTTTTCCAAAATTTGGTAGTTACTTTTCCTGCGGTGGCGGGGCGAAGGGGACGCGTTCCATGCGCCAGAGGGCGTAGAGGCCGGCTACGGCGACCACACTACCCATCACGTAGCTTTGCAACACGGTGGCTTCGGTAATGAAGAGGGCTACCAAGCCCAATGAGAAAGCGGCGATGTAGAGCACCAGCACCGCTTCGCGGCGCGTCAGCCCAGCGTAAGTAAGCCGGTGGGAGGAATGATCGCGGCCCGGCGTCGTCAGAGGGTTCAGGCCACGTCGCAGCCGGGAGATGATGACCAGGGAGGTATCGAAGATCGGCACGCCCAGCACCAACAACGGGATCATCCAGGTCACAAAAGAGACATTTTCCGGGAAGCGCATCTTGATACCGATAGCCGCCAGCGTAAAGCCCAAGAAGAGACTGCCGGAATCTCCCATGAAGATCGTGGCCGGGTTCCAGTTGTAAACTAGGAAGCCGAGGCAAGCCGCCATCACGGCGATGGCCAGCGCACCGACCAGATATTGGCCGGTGAAGGTACACATCAGTGCGAAATGCCCGGCGGCGATGGCCGCAATCCCTCCGGATAGTCCGTCCATGTTGTCCAGCAAATTGAGGGAGTTGGTGATCCATACCACCCAAAAGATGGTAACCGCGCAATCCAAGAGCGGCAGGTGGAAAGTGTGAATGGTAACGCCGGTCAATACCAGGAGCCCGGCCGCCAAAAGTTGCCCAGCCAACTTGAGCCAGGGCGAGAGCGAGTAACGATCATCCCAGAACCCCAACAGCGAGATAAAAGAAGCCCCCACCAACACGCTAGTCAGCTGGTCAGATTTGTAGCGACCGCCTAACAAGAGGGTGGCGAGTAAGATGCTGAGAAAGATCGCCACGCCTCCCAAGCGGGGAGTGGGCACAGTATGGACCTTGCGGCTCGGATCAGGTTGATCCACCGCATTTAGGCGCAGTCCCAATTTTCGCGCCAGCGGCGTCCCCCCCACGGCCAAGAATAAGACGCCAGCAAAAACTGTCAGATAAACATTAATGCCCATGCCGGCCTCACGGTTCCGATTCTGGCGGCACGGGGAGCGGTTGTTGAATGGCCGCAATCAACTGTTCCACAACTTCCCTCTGATCTTCTGGCGCCAGGGGCAAGGCTTGTTGGGCTAGCTGTAACGCCTCCTCCGGTCGCTCCTGGTAATAATAGGAGATGGCTAGCAAGCGGTACATGTCCCACAACTTGGAACTCGTAGCGCAATACTCAGCAGCTGGGACTAGCGTCTCTTCGACCTTGGCCCACAAACTCTGCTGCACTTGCAAGGAACCTAGCGTATGCCGGACAGTGCAATTCCGGGGCTGGATCTCTAACGCTTGTTGGTAGGCTGCCATAGCCCCCTCCATATCTTTATCGATATTCAAGCGCACATCGCCCAACGTCATCCAAGTTTGCTCAAATTCCGCATCAATCTCCAATGATTGGGAGATCGCCTCAGTGAAGGCTTCCTGATCATGCAGCTCGAACGCATTTAGAATAGCCAGCTCGTTCCAGAGGATGGGATTGTGAGGGCTGAGCGTCAACGCGTGGTGGTAATTCGTACTCGCTTTCTCTAGCAGCTCCTCCCGCTGGGTAGCATCCGACAGGCTCGCGCCCCAACTCCGGTAGAACCGCGCCAGGTTCGCGCTATGATCCGTGTTCAGCGGGTTAATTTCCCGCGCCTCCAGGAGCACCGCCTCCGTCTGCTTGAGGACTGCCTCGCGCTGGGCCGCGTCCACATCCTGGGGCAACGATTGCGCCAATTCGAGATGCGCTTTGCCCTGGAAGAGACGATAATAATCTTCATGGGGCGTCAATTCAATCGCCTGGTTATAGTGCGCGATCCCAATCTGTTTCTGGTTCGCCTCTCTCTGGTTGGCGAAAGAACTCCCCTGCTTAAAGACGATATCCGCGCGGATTAGATCATAGCTATAAGTGCGGATTAGGATAATGCCGAAGAGGAGCAGTACTGGCAAGACTAGTAAGCTGATAGGTTCCGCCCAACGTGCCGGCAGTACAGATTCCCGCATTAGAAGCAAGCTCATGCCTATCAGCAACAGGAAGATCAACAGGTAGTAATGTCCCAACACTCCAGCCAGAGTCATCGCCACCTGTACCACATCCTCAATCGTCTGGACTTGGATTTGAGGCAAACGGGCGTGGAAGCTAGCGATGTTACTGCCGAAGAGCAACAAGCCAGTCAACGTGACGCCGCTGTAGATAAGCACCGCCATTCCCCAATGCTTGTTGCGTTCTTCTGAAAACATTTCCTCTCGATCCAGCTCGCATAATCCCACCACGCCAAAGAGAACTCCCGTGAAGACAAAGATCATCAGGGCGCCGTAGGAAGTGCGCCCTTGCGTGTAAATGGTCGTCAGAGACTGCCAGAGAACCTGGGAGCTGTCCGTCGAGCGGTCGGGGTTGGTGATGAAATCGTAAGCCAACGTGCTCAACAAGAAGACGGCCACCAAACTGAGTGTCAGTACCGGCCAGAGCCACGCCTTCTGGGTTGGCCGGGAGCGATGCTGGCGTTTGCGACTCTGCACTGCGTGTTTCGCACGGGCAACCTCTTCAGCGGGCAACCATTGCGAGCCTAACACCACCAACATCCCTCCCAGAACCCAAAATATCGTCCGCGTCGCGGCAATGGAGATGCCGAAGTTGATCTCAATAAAATGTCCCGAAATTGCCGCCAAAATTGCCACCAGTAGCAGCGCGTGCGGGTGCAATTGCCAATCTACGGGTAACGCCTCCGCGCCGCGCCAGGTGAGCCGTCCAGCTTGCCAGGTCAGATAGAGGCCTATGCCGGCGATAAAGCCCAAGGGAATCGCCACAGCAAAGAAATAGAGATGCCCAATACTTATGAAATAGATAATCAGTGCGCTGGCGATGACTGCCATCAGACCCACGTAAAGCCAGAACTGGCGGCGGGTTTCCAGCAAACCCAACCACCGAAAACCCCAGTAGAATACTGCGCCAAAAGTCAAGAGGTAGATGCCCAGACCGAAGAGGCCGGTGATCACCAGCGAATCTAACGTCTCATTGTGGGAGCGATCTGGTGACGCGGTACGCGACTCATAATGTCCCAACAAGGGTGGATAGAAGCTGTTGTAGCCCACATACATCGCCTCTGGGCCATAACCAATCAGCGGGCGCAAGAAATTAGCGGAATCATGGCTGCCATCTGGAAAAGTGAGCGGTTCATGCATCGAGATCATGTCCAACGCGCCCTCCCAGATCAAGACCCGCACCTTGCCGGTTCCTCCCTCCCATTCAAACATACGCGACATCCGGCTCACCGAACCCATCGTCCGCGCACGTTCATGCAACGGCCCCGGCAGGTTGATGGCTAACAAGCCCAATGACGCCACCAATCCTAACGTGAACCAGCCAATCCAAAGCCAACGCCACCCTTTACGCTCCACCACAAAATAGAGCCAGATGCCACCGAAGGCCAACAACGCCAAACCGCCACCCACGTACAATCCCATCTCTCCGGGCAGCGCCAACCAACCTAACCCCAGTAACAGCCCGGATACGGCCAGCGATCCTAGCCCCAATCCCGCGCCACGTAGCACATCCTGCCACCACGAACTTTTCGCTGTAGTTTCTGCTACAGCTCGCCGCTGAAGCAAGATAAACATCAAATAGGGGAAGATAAAGCTTGCCGTGATGATGCCCAACCAGGGGCCACGGCTGCGTGAGTACCAGATGGTGAGCAGCTGCACCGCCACGATGAAGATGTAGCTGGAAGCCCGCAAAATATCGCTAATGCGTGCCTTCTCGCGGGACATAATATCGCGGAAGCTCTCCACAATCCGCATGGCAGTTAGCGGCACAATCATAATCAGATAGGCGGCCACAAAAATAGCGTTCCCCATATTGGAGGCCACGCGAGTTTGCACATTTCCGGCCCAGGGCAGCGGGTCTAAGCCATTATGTTGGACGATACCGTAGAGCGCGACGGGTAAACTACTCAAAATCAGTGTCGTAAATAACCGACTCAACTGGGCGCGGGTCCGCAGACTGGTCAGGATGGCAAAAAAGAGCACCAGATAGCCAAAGAGAGTAAAAGTTCCTTGTAATCGTTGGTAGGAACCGACGAAACTCGTGTAGGGCACTAAAGAGAAAATCGAACTGACAATATAGAGCACCATTGTCAAAAGTGCCGGGAGTACCAATGGCGTGCGCCAGGAGAAGCGGAGCGGTTGCTGTTTCTGCAGTATCTCTTCCAAGAAACGGACCAGCCAGAGAACCGCCATCACCACCGCCAACGAGCGAAGTGAGGTTAATTTATCCGGTTCAAAGACCCGGCTCGAATAGACATTAAAAAAGACCGGGGTGATGATAATCCCGATCAACCAACCGGCTTCTAATGCACTATCACAAAAAAGACTAAGTTTGGAGGCCAACGCAGCTACTTTCGCATTTTTCATTTGGTTCCTTTCCTCCTACAACAAGTTGTTAGCAAATAACCTCACTATGATACCGTAGCCAGACAGAAAAACAAGATATTCCTGGCAAGGCTACCTGCTGAAAAAAGACATCTCTCCGCTAAGAAAACAATAAATATCTATGCGCCCCGCGTCTCTGCGGTGAAATCTTTGCTTTTCAGTTATTCAGCTTAGCGGCTGGAGCTTCTGGCCCTATCAGAATGACCAAGAGATCATTGACGTTGGTTCCCGTCGGGCCCAGGCGGAGCAAGTCGCCGGTGGCTGCCAGGAGCGGATAGGCGTTATTTTGATCCAGTGCAGCTTGCGGATCCAGGCCCAATTCACGTGCGCGCCGCACCGTGGAACCATTGATCACCGCGCCAGCTGCGTCGGTAGGGCCATCGGTGCCGTCCGTGGCCAGGGCCATGACGGCGATATCTTCCCAGCCGGCCAGCGCTTGCGCCGCAGCCAGGGCCAATTCTTGGTTGCGCCCGCCTTTGCCCGTTCCGCGTACCGTCACCGTCGTCTCACCACCCCAGACTAAACAAGCCGGCGGAGCGAGCGGATCGCCATGGCGCCGGCTGCCTTTAGCCAGCGCGGCCGCTACTCGCGCTACTTCGCGCGCTTCGCCCTCTATAAACGTTGTCAGCAAGAGAGCCTGATAGCCTAATTCACGCGCCTGCTCTACCGCCGCCAGCGCAGCCTGCCGGTTGGAGCCGATAAGTTGATTATATACTCGCTCAAAGAGCGCCGCGCCTGGTTTGGGAGTTTCTGGTCGTTCTCCCGCTAATCCAGCGCGCAAGTGCAGGCGCACCGCTGCGGGCACCTCTGACTGTAACCCGTACCGTCCCAACACGGCCCAGGCAGCGGCATAAGTGGTGGGATCCGGCACAGTCGGGCCAGAGGCGATGACGTCTAGCGAATCGCCCACCACGTCTGAGAGAATTAGAGCGGCCAGCGGCGCAGGAGCCGCCGCGCGTGCTAACTGCCCACCCTTGAGACGCGAAAGGTGCTTGCGCACCGCGTTGAGCTCGGTTATCGTGACCCCAGAACGCAAGAGCAATTCCGTGGTGGCCTGTAGTTCTGGCAGCGTCACCCCGGGGACGGGCAAGGGCAGCAAGGCGGAACCACCACCGGAGAGCAATACCAGCACCAAATCGCGGGGGGAACTGCCCGCCAGCAATTCTAACATCGCGGCGGCTCCACGGCGGCCAGCCTCATCGGGGACGGGATGCCCGGCTTCGATGACTTGTACTCGCTCCGGCAACGTGACGCCGGTGGCGTGCTCGTATTTAGTCACCACAATGCCCACATCCAGATGTGCGCCTAGCAATTCCAACACTGCCTTAGTCATTGGCACCGCGGCCTTGCCGGCACTGAGGAGCAGGACTCGTTCCAACTCTGCCAGCGGCCAACTCTCTCCCGCGACACGTAATTCCCCCTCAACTATTTGGAGGTGGCGACGTACTGCCGCTGCAGGATCAACCGCGCGCAGAGCCGCTTGCCGTATCTCTTTTAGATCATTGCGTAGCATGGGGACTCCTTAGCCCGAGGAGCAAGAAAGATTTCACCTTGGCGGCCCGGAGAGCACCGAGTTTTTTTTATTTTTTCTCCGTGTTCTCTGGGTCTCCATGGTGAGCTAGTTTTTTCAGTTACCAGACTGCTCTGAGGAGACCCGTTCCGCGTAATCTTGTCCCAAAATGGCGATAATATCATATTCCGCAGTGGGGTTATCTCCATTGACGATGGCGGATTGCGGCACACTCAACAATTCCACGAGACGTTGGGCCAATACTGGCTTAGCGCGGTTGAGAATAATTATCGATTCGGCGTAATCTTGCCGGTCTGCGTTAGCGTAGTTGGCAACCTGCACGTCATGCTGATGTAGATATTCCCTGGTGGCGCCCGCTAACCCGGGCGTCACCGTGCCGTTGAGTATTGAGAGCGTGGCGGTTTCTTCTTCCGAGTCGCTGGCAGCACCAGGTTCAGGGCCGATCCCAAAAATGTAATCCCGTTTTTGGCGCATCCGCTCACGGATAGGAACTAATACCATAGAGCCATCAGGGGTAGTCCAGCTCTCTGTGCAACTCTCATCCACCACTGCGAACCGGATCTCATCGCGGTCAATGTGGCTAGCCAACCCCGCTAGAGCGATTATCTGATCTAACTTGAAATCGGTATCGATGGAAGATTCCACCATGGCGTAGAGCTCCGGGGCACTGGCTATCAACTTGCTCAAGGTGGCCGGCTGCATCACCTTGTCCAGCGCGGCCAACATCACCTGCTGCTGACGCCGAGCGCGGTCGAAATCCCCATGCCCGGAGTGCCGCGTGCGTGCATACTTGAGCGCCGTCGCGCCATCAAAGTTATGCTGCCCGGCCTCGATGTAGAGAGGGTCAAAACCATAATTGGCATCGGGGTAAGAGGGATCGTCAATGGTTTCCTCGACGTAAACATCAATGCCGCCAATCTCATTGATGATATCAATGAAAGCCTGAAAGTTGACTCGGACATAATGCTCCAGCTCAATGCCTAGATTCTGTGCCACTGTCTCCATAGCTAGGGCCGGGCCGCCGCCGGGATAATCATCAATCTGTCCGATGTAGTGCGCCGTGTTGATGCGATTGGATTGGTAACCGGGAATCTCGACCCAAATATCGCGGGGGATGGAGAGCACGCCGGCCTGTAACGTCACCGGGTCTAGCGTTAGGACGATCATGGTATCTGTACGCCAAGCCTCGTCATCCCATTGCGCGCGCTCATCAATGCCTAAGAGCAACACAGAAAGACGCTCGTTGCCAGTCCAAGTAGGCAGGGTTTCACCTTCTTCGTACTCCACATTAGCACTGGGGCCTTTATGTCCCGTGGTGAAAATGGGGAGCATCTCCGAGCGGGCCGCCATTTCTCGCACCCTGGTGAAGGTGGTTAGATTAGCTACCACGAGAATCAGCAAATAGATTAAAATTAACCCGCTGCGCACCCAGAAGGCGGCTTGTGGGGATCTGTTTTTAGCCATGCGAGGAATTATACCATAAGTTTATGGGGGCTCGGAGATACCCAGTCCTTGGCATCCCGCGAAGGTAGCGATGGAAGCTACAACTTCAGGCACTGAGGGGCTACGTGAGTGCTCTGATCTGCGCTGCAAATTGCGGATAACGCGCCACCAACGGTTCCCGCTCTCCCAACTCAAAATCCGCGTACTCAAAGCCGGGCGCCACGGTACAGCCCAATAGCGCAAAGCCGATTTGCGGCTCATGCAGGCGCGAGCCTTGCCAGCTGCCATGCGGTACACATATTTGAGGACGCATACCGCCCAGTAAGTCTAACCCTAAGTAGACCTTTTTCCCGGTTCCATCGGGAGAGAGGAGCAGCATCTCTACCGGGTCTCCCCAATAGAAGTGGAAAATCTCATCGGATTTTAGGCGGTGTAATCGTGAACAACTATCCGTAGTCAACAGATAATAGATGGACGTCCCGCACACACGCGGAGAGAGGTAACGCGCGGAAAGAGCAGTGGACGGGATGGTGATGGTAGAGCGATAGGTCGGCGCAAAATATCCACCCTCCGGGTGCGGTTGGAGGCCAAGTAGCTTCTTAATTTGAGCGACCTTCAAAGTGACCATAGCTAAAAACCAGACTTAGACCACCAGTTGATCGTAAAGACTTTCTAGTGTGATATACGGGCAAACGGTTTCGGCGCAATGAATGGTCTGAGCTGCGGCCGCCAAACCTAGTTGTGCCGCTTCGGTGGGGGGAAGCTCCTCCAGCAGGCCATACGCCACCGCGGCCGTGAGCGCATCTCCGGTACCGGTGGGATCCACCACCCGCGCGTCAAAGGGCGGCAAGCGACCACTTTCTTCAGCCGTGGCGTAGGAAAGCCCCTCGGCACCCTGGGTAATGATAGCCAACTCCACGCCCTTGTAGGCTAAATCTCGCGCACCTTGGAGGATACCTTCGGGAGTGGCGAGTTCTCTATTTAAGAGAGCTTCTGCTTCCTGGCGGTTGGGAGTTAAAGCCGCGATCTGGGAAAGAAAAGGATGTAGGCGCGGGGCCAGAGCAGCCGTGGTAGGGTCGGCACAAACCGGGATTGCGTAACGCTGGGCCAACTTGAAAATCAGTCGGAACGCGCCTAAAGAGAGGTTGGCATCTAAACAGATTAGGTCTGTTTGTTGAAAGAGGTACTGATAATGAGCCAGATAATCAGGGGTGATAGCCCGGATAATTTGCATGTCATCAAAAGCTACCAGCAGATGCTTATCATGATGTAGTATCTCGACATAGGAAGCGGTCTCTTGCCCGGTGATGACCAGAGTGGCGTTGGTCTCGACGCCCACTTGATGTAGTTGCAAGAGCAGCTCTTCGCCAGAGTCGTCGTCTCCTACCGCAGTGATAAATTGCACATTCACCCCTAACCGTCCTAGATTCTCAGCGATATTGCGCGCCACTCCCCCCCAACTCCAATGGATATGCGCTGGATTGGATTGTGCGCTTTCAATAGCCTGTGCCTCTGGCTGAACTTTAATGTCCAAGCCGGCGGCTCCAATTATCAGTACGTTATGTCCTTCAGCGTTCATCTTCTTCTGCCCCTCCCATGGTGATCTCATAGCTGATCCCGGTTGGAAAAACTAGGGTAACCTTACCGCTGGCGTCCCGGTGGAAATTTGTGGCTGTCTGTTGAGCCAGAGCCGGGAGCTCGTTGAGACTATGCTGGTGGTTAATCGACGCTTCAGGTTGAATTCTCAAAGCAAAATAATACCAGGCTGGCGGTTCCGTAAGAGTAAGTATAGCTGTCTTACCGGGCTGAGAACGCGGAAGGGCGTTGGCCTCGGTGGATGGCCGGATTTCATTTGGAGCGACGCTAGTTGCTCCAACTAATTCCACCTTGTCCGAGGGCTGATATTCATAAACAGGGATGATCAAACATGCTTCTGTCTGATAAAACTCAGCTTGTAGAGTCAGCAAACCGTTAATCCACAAGCGCAAGTGCTGGCAATGGCTAATGCTAGAATGCCCCCCCTGATAGTTCCAAAAGGTGAGCACTTCCTCTAACGATTGTACGGCGGCTACCAAAAATGGATAGGCATCCGGTTGGCGCCCTAGATAATAAAGCAAACCAGTGAAATAAAGAACTAGTGCCTCGTGATAGCGAGCTAGCTGCGGGACTTGCAGGGAGAATTCAACTTGGGCAGATTTGACTGTCGTGAGGGCCGCCGCTAGTTTTTCTTGACGATAGAGCAAATCAGCCTGGAAAAATCGTAATATCGCGGCTAGATGGTCAGCTTGTAACTGCACGGCAGCAGCTCGCAGGGTGGTTATTTCTGGAAGAAGAACGGACGGTGACTTTTGCAGGTATTCACGTTGTAGCGTGCGTAACCTGCTGGCAAGCGGTGAGGAGGTAACCGGGATTTCGACTAAAAAGAAGGGGGTTACCTCCTCTGGAACGAATACTCCGTGAATGGCTTTCTGCATCTCACTCTGACTTTACTCGGTGTCGGGGTTGGGTAATGATTGCAGCGATTCGATGATATTGCCTAACCCTTTAGCTTCCTTGAACATGGTGCTACGTACCAGGGGATCACTCTCGGCCAGGGACCGCACCACGTCCAAGAACCGCAGATGCACTAGCTCGGGAGAGATCTTTCGGTCTTCTAGGTCAACGTCTTTTAGCTGATGGATGAGATTAGACACTAGGTCCGTTTGAGCTTGTAGCCGGGCTAGTTTGACGATCTCTGTTCCCTCAGCTTTGGCAATCGCCTTTTCTTTATGTGCTTGATAGTCCCATTTGGAACGCCACATCTCGAACCACTGTTCGGTAATTATCTTTTCAGAAGGCAATAAACTCTTAATGATGACCTGTTCCACTTTGAGACCTAACTCCTGCCCCGCCTTGAGCGTCGCCTCCGTAACCGCCGCCTGCAATTCTGCGATGACCGGTAGCTGGCGCTCTGGCGAAAGGAGCTCGTCCATACGATACTGCTCTAGCCAGTTACGAATCTGCCCATCCAACTTGCCACCACCGATGCGTTTCATCCAAGTGCGTTCTTCTTCCAGTCCCCCGGGGGCCAGCGCGACTATTCCCGTAGCCAGCTTGAAGACGGACTGCTGGCTTACGTCAGTAAAGGGCCAGGCGTGAGCCGTGTCCTCGCCATTATCTACATGAAAGCGGATCTCTGCTTGACACGTAATGGGGATGCCATCGCGGGTGTTGGTTTCCACCGTGACTTCACGTCGCTGCGTGCGCAAATCCACTACCCGCCAGACTTTTTCAAAAGCCTCCAGACGATACCAACCTGGCCCTAGCACCTTGACCAAAATTCCGCCGCGCGAGAGCACCACCGCGTTATCATGCCCGACGCTCAAGAAACCGGGGCCGCCAACCTTGCGCAGTACGTTGGGCGCGTTGTCCATGATATGTCCCTGCCGCACTGCAATCACGGGAGAAAACGGTGGTTCCTCTGGTAGACCATAGATCATGCGTTGGGCGAAAGTAGTGGCCTCTTTAGGAGTTAAATTATACATGCGCTGCACGAATTGGATGAAAATACCCATAGCTGCAAAGAAGGCCACCATCATTGCCATGATAAAGAGCAGCAGGTACCCTAAGATGCCAAACAGCAGTACTAATGGTGATTCTAACTGCCTTTGGAGTGCCGGATAAGCTACGATTAACAAGAGCGCGAAGATAAACGTTGCTACCGTCCCCACACCGAGTGCGAGAAAAAGATTTTGACCTCTATCAGTGCTCTGTTTGGTGATCGTCATCAGATGATTTTTGATACTAGCCATAATTAGTCCTCCCCCATTGCCTGACGTGTTTTACGAGCATAGTAGGTGGCTTCCGGCAACAGCTGTTCAAGACCGGGGCTGCGGGCGATATCTTCCAGGGATTTTAACAGATATATGGCCACCAAGGAGTGGGCGGTCTGCTCATCATTTGTCAAGAGCTGTGATTGTTGCAGCATTTGAGATAACATTCTACCGAGCACCTTACTACGCACGCGCCGCAGTTGTGTGAGATATTCGGCATCAATCCTACCCTGATTGAGGGTGAGAATATGGCTCCAATGCGCCTTCCAATTGTCGATGCGTTGGTCAACTACCCGCTGATCAACGGGGGCAACTTTAGCGCCAACACTGCCGCCAGTTACCCGGATACCTCTCTGGCTCATCTCTTGATCCACGTAGGGGCGCATCTCTCCGGTGACAACATGGCGGGGCAATTTATCTGGAGCTTGTTTGATCGTAGCAAAGAGCTCATCCAACGTATATTGGGCTACCACCTGGCGCAATTTGTAAGTAGCGGTGCGCAAGGGCAACTCCTTCCACGGTGTGGCCTGATATTTATCTTCATTGTTAGCGGGGTTGACCTCCGCTCCCGCCAGAAGAGTTAAATAGGCGGCCTTGCTGCTATAGGGCCAGGGGTGATTCAATTGCAAGGTTCCCGGCCCCGGATCTACCTGGAAAATGGAGGAACAAGGCAAGCGTACTGGAATACCATCTTTCGTGGGGGTCTCGATTCTGGTCACGCGGAATTGCGAGCGCAGATCAAGCGTCGCGAAGGGCACGTCAGCCAGTCCAATGAAGACGGTTCCCGGTCCGACAAAGCGCTTTACGCTAGAGCCATCACGTAACGCCACGGCATTTTCTGGCTCGGTGATCAACAATCCCGGCCCGGTACCCAAAAATGGATTCCCTTTGATGCTCGTTTTGGTCTCTCCGCGTTCAACGAGGGCGGAAGCTTTGGGGAAAGTAGTGAAAAGACTGGCGACAAGTTGGACAGCTTCAGTACGATGGTCGGTCTGTTCCGTAGCATCCAAAGGAATAAACTCCACCGCCCAGCGAGAGAGTAAGTAGAGCATAAAAATTGTCGGCGCCAAGACAAAGAAGCTGAGGGGTAGGACCGTCAGGTCTATAGTGCTCCATAGCCCGGAGGCGAGTCCGCTTAACAACAGGAGCAACAAGAGCACGACCAGAGTCATAGTCACAACAATAGAAGGCCGAATTTCCAACCACCAGAGCCAGCTACTAACTGCGAGGAGCGGGACTAGCAAGAGGAATAAGAAGACCCAGCTGGTTGGCATCGCGGTACCAGAAGCCCATACTAGATAGGTCAGGAGCAGTAGCCAAAGAGGAAGAGTGAGCCGCGCAGCGGCTTGTCCAAAACGTTCAGCAACATAAACAAACTCGCTGGAGGCATTAGGAGGATGTTGCCGCAAGTAGCGCTGTAGAAAATAGGAGACTAATGGATACACAATGATAGTTGTTAGTAATATAAAAATCATATTGCCCTACCTTTGACTAAGTTTACCGAATACCAGCCAGAAGATTACCGGGAAGTTCTACTAGGGCTTGGCAAGGAGTTAAAACTCTCAGCAACCAGAGCATTTGGTGGAGGATTTCCCCAGCCCCTGCTCATCCCAAGAGAACCTCAAGACTTTGCTATCACTTTAGCATAAAACTGCAAAAAGTATAACTAGGGTTGGTATATTACCAGCGCACAGTCACTAGATCGTCGGCCCGCTAAAACGCTAAACCAGACCAATTTGGTCTCCCCTCCACTTACTGTTATACTATATCTTTTAGACTTATCTGGAAAGGCGCAAGCATGAATAGGCACAAATTAGATGGCTTGGCGGCGTTAGTGTGGATGGCGTTCTTATTCTATCTTTCTTCGCTTCCCAAATTACCGGGACCGGAGGAGATCTTGACCATCCAGGTAATCCGCAAATCTGGGCATGCGCTGGTCTATGGAATTTTGGCATACCTTGATTGGCGGGTCTTACGAGCAGAGCCACGGTTAGCCGCGCAGAGTACGAGGTGGGCCTGGCTGTTGGCGACCATCTACGCACTCGCCGATGAGATCCATCAAGGCTTCACCCCAGAACGGCATTTTACCGTCACAGATGTGCTGATTGATGCCGCCGGAGCAGCACTGGCTATGCTTCTGGTGCAGCGGCAGCTGCGGCCGACTGTTCAACAGGAACAGCCACCGGCTCGATAAGGATGTCGCCAAAGCGATTGCTCTGGGAAGCTCGCACCACCTGCTGCTTGATCAGTTCCAAGATGGCCTGCAAGGTGGCCACGACTTCCAAACGGGTGGGGCGCTGACCCAGCAAGGTACGAAAGCCCAGACGCTTCCAATGGCGGAGCCGCTGCTGGATTAGTTTTATTTGCTTCTCAATGGAGATGCGGGGCCGTTGAATTGCGTCTTCGGGATGCGGCCTATCGCTGGGATAGATGAGGTTTTGTGCCAATGTCTGCAAACGCTGCACAGTCAGCCCCGCCAGATCTACCGTGACCACGCGGGGACGCGGCAGCGGGGCGACCCGGACATGTGCCTGCACCCCGGCGTGTTCGCGCTCACGCAACTGTTGCGCGGCTTCTTTGTAGCGGCGGTAAGTGCGCAATTGCAGCACCAATTCATCTACTTCATCATCGTCCTGCTGAGAGCCGGCAGTGACCAGAGAACGTTGCGGTAGCAAAGTTTTAGATTTAAGCCACAATAGTTTTGCGGCTACCACCAAGAACTCTGCTATTATTTCTATCTGGGGATCGTTGCGCTGGGCCTCCACATAATCTAAAAATTGTGTAGTTACTTGAGCCAGCGCTAGACGAGTGACATCTAGTTCCTCTTGCTCGATTAAATGCAACAGGAGCTCTAAAGGCCCTTCAAAAAACGAGGTTTGGACTTGATAACTCTCATTAGGAAGCATCTCAATAGAAGAGCATAATCGAAACGGGAGGAAACGCAACTTGCGGCTACTACAAAAACCAAGTATTTCACCGCTAAGGCACAAAGAATAATGAGGTTTTACGCCTTAGCGGCAGAGCTACTCTGCCTTCAGGTGCAGTTTTTTTATAATGGAGTCAACTAAATGAAAATTGTACTATTAACAGATATACATGGGAACCTGCCGGCATTGACCGCCGCGCTGGAAGTGATACGTCAGGAGGGGTACGATCTCCTCATTCACACCGGGGACGCGATTGGCATTGGGCCTTATCCAGCGGAAAGTATAGATCTACTCTTGCAACAACCGCGCTTACAACTAATACGGGGGAATCACGAGAGCCGTTTTGTGCAGGGACTGCCGCCTCAACGTCCCCCAGGGATGGAGAAGCTAAAATTCAATCACCGCAGTTGGATCACCGCGCAACTGCGGGCCGAACTACGACCCTTTATTGCTCAATGGCCGTTTCAGGTAAAGTACACAGTACAGGGACTCCGCCTCTCTTTTCTACACTATGCCCTCACGCCAACGGGCGATTCTTTCCAGCCGGTTGTTTTTCAGCCCACCGCTACCGCCCTGGATGAACTTTTCGCGGGAGTAGACGCGGACATTATCTGCTATGGGCACCATCACCCACCCTCCGATCTCACCGGACGCGCGCGCTACTTCAACCCTGGTTCTCTGGGTTGCGCGGTGGAGCCGGTGGCCCGCTTCGCCGTGCTGACCGTGACCAGAGATGGTACTTACCAGCTGGAAAAACGCGCGGTGCCTTACGATAAACGGCTCGTGGTCGCGGAGCTCTTCAAGCGCCAGGTACCGGGATGGCAATTCATCGCTAAAGCTTTCTTCGGCGTCTCCCTGCCGGGTTGAAAATGTTGAGAGCTGAAGTAGGATAGTAACAGAGGTTCCTATACCTCGGCAGGCTAACTCTAGCGCTTCTATTTCAAAGAGCAGTGTATGACTAACAACGAAAATGCTTCACTAACGCGAACATCCTTATCTTGAAGCGGACTTTAGACTCTAGACTTATTCTCAAAGGAGAAGTCCATGGAACTTAACTTTGTACTTAACGGCCAACCTCTAACTCTCACGGAGGTGGATGAAAAGACTACGCTACTCCAACTACTCCGCGACCGACTGGGTTTGACCGGTACCAAACGCGGTTGTGATACCGGCGTCTGCGGAGCCTGCTCCGTGCTGGTGGATGGCCGGCTTGTCAAATCTTGCCGCACATCGCCGTCCCAGGTGGCCGGACACGAGGTCACGACCATAGAGGGCCTACACGGGCCAGATGGCGGCCTTTCGGACCTGCAAACAGCCTTCTTAGAATATGGCGCCGTCCAGTGCGGCTTCTGCACCCCCGGCATGGTGATCGCCGCCGAGGCATTGTTGCGGCGCAATCCGCACCCCACCCGCGCCGAGATCCGGCGGGGCATCGCCGGGAACATCTGCCGCTGCACCGGCTACCAACAGATCGTAGACGCCATTGAAGCCGCCGCCGCGCGACGTCAGGCGCCAGGAGGAGAAAATGAGTAACTTACGTTACGTCGGCCACGAGGAAGTCCGCTCGGTGGATGGGCGAGCGCGAGTTACCGGGGAGGCCAAATACGTCTGCGATATGACGTTCCCCGGCCTGTTGTACGCCAAAGTTCTGCGCAGCCCCTTACCGCACGCGCGTATTTTGACGCTAGATGTTACGCCAGCACTCGCAGTACCGGGAGTGGCCGCCGCGATTACCCAGGCGGATTTTGTGGAGCATGGGAATTTCGGCTGGCCGGTCAAGGATAATTATGTGCTGGCTTACCAAAAGGTGCGTTATCAGGGCGAGGCGATCGCCGTGGTAGCAGCCGAGACGGAGGCCGCCGCTCAAGCAGGCATGGAGGCCATCTACTTGGAGTTGGCCGCGCTCCCAGTGGTGGGAGATATGCAAGCTGCGCTGGATGCAGACGCGCCGCGCATTCCCCCCGCCTCCGTGGAAACTGACGGAAACTTGGGCGAGACGATCATCCTGCGTCATGGCGACCCGGCACCGCTGCTGGCCTCCTCCCCGGTGGTGATAGAGACGAGCTACGATCTGCGCCACCAGGAGCACGCTTATCTGGAAACCGAGGGCACGCTGGCGCTCCCGGAGCCGGATGGCGGCGTGACGCTCTTCGCCAACAATCAAAGCCCCTTCATCAATCGCGATACCGTCGCCGCGGTATTGGGATTGCCGCCGCAACAGGTGCGCAGCATCCAACCGCATATTGGGGGCACCTTTGGCGGTAAAGATGACGTCCTGTACGAGAGCTCGGCGCAGGTTGCTAAACTCGCGCTCTTGACAGGCCGGCCGGTGCGTCTGATCTTCACCCGCGCGGAATCCCTGGCAGCTTCTTACAAGCGTCAAGCCATGCGCGTCCACTTGCGCTTGGGGGCGGATGAGCACGGCAATCTGCAAGCCGCCCAGGTCAAAATGCTGGTGGATAGCGGCGCCTACGCTTCAATGACGCCGATGGCTGCCTGGCGAGCCACGATGCACGCAGCCGGCGCGTACCGCTATCAAGCCGTTCACGTTGATACGCAAGTGCTCTACACCAACAATGGCTACTCCGGCGCTTTTCGCGGCTTTGGCAACACGCAAGCTGCGGCGGCGGTGGAGCTGGCGATCGATGAACTGGCCGAGCGTCTACATCGTGACCCGTTGGAATTCCGCTTACAGAACTGCTTGCGGCAAGGAGATCGCACCATGACGGGCAATCTGGTGGCGCATGAGGTCGGGCTGGCCGCTTGTCTGGAGTGGGTGCGCAAGAAATCGGAGTGGGAGCACCAGCGCACCCGCTACGCCTCCCAGCCGGCGGACGCCCCCCGCCGGCGCGGTATCGGCGTCGCCTGCTACTTCCACGGTTGCGGGTTGGGCGGGGAAGGGACGGATTTCGCGGTGAGCACGCTCAAGATCGAGCGGGATTATAGCATCACGCTCACCTCCGGCTTGACCGATTTTGGACAAGGAAGCCGCACTGTCTTCACCCTGCTAGCCGCCGAGGAGTTGGGCGTGGAGATGTCCCGCATTCGGATGTTGCGCCCCGACACGCGCACGGCCATTGATTCCGGGCCGACCGTGGCCTCACGCGCCTCCATCGTCGGGGGGAACGCGGTGCATGTCACCGCCGCGAAGTTGGCGCAACAACTGCGGCTAGCCGCCGCCGATCTCTGCGCTTGTGATCCGGCGCAGCTGGTTCACATTGGCGAACAATACGTCGGGCCACAAGAGGAGCCACACTCTTTCGAGGAGGTCGTGGATCATGCCCGCGCGCTGGGCCTGCAATTGGCGGCGGAGGGACGCTGGGAAATTCCGGCCGTCGAGTGGGATCTCGAGACGGGCACCGGCACACCCTACTTTGCCTACGTCTTTGGCGCGCAGGTGGCCGAGGTAGAATTCAACCGGCGCACCGGCCGCACGAAAGTGACCGGTATTTGGGCCGCCCACGATGGCGGCACCATTCTCTATCCGCAAGGCGCGCGGGGGCAGCTCTATGGCGGCATCGCGCAGGGCCTGGGTTACGCCTTAATGGAAGGGTACCTCTTTGAAGATGGCGTCCCGCAGCGCACGGACTTGCGCACCTACCGTGTGCCGCGCGCCACTGACGTGCCGGAGATTGAAGGCACTTTCATTGAAACCCGGTTACGCGAGGGCGGGCCTTACGGGGCTAAAAACTTGGCTGAACCCGTGATGGTCGGGGCCGCGCCGGCCATCGCCAACGCCCTCTTCCAGGCTACCGGTGAGCGGGTGCGACGATTGCCCATTGTCCCACGGCCACGCTCTAGAGAATAGGCATCTCGCCGCCAAGGTACCAAGACGCTAAAGGAAAAGGGCCTTTGAGATTTCGCGAACCTGTCCCGAAACCTGAAGACTAAATTCCTGGCGCCTTCGCGCTTTGGCGGTAAAACCTTTATTTCTTCCCGCATATCTTCTCAATAACTAGGGGGGAATATGCCGGCAGCTAGTCCACTCACCACGGAAGCGCAGAGCACCCAGAAGGGAAATTAAAAATCTGTGCTTATCGTGCCTCTCTGCGGTGAAAACTACCCCCAAATATTGAGATGATACCTTCCAGCAGAGTTAAATAGCTAGCTTCCCTAACTAGCGTTTTGTGTTTCGCCTCAATGGGGCTATAATGAGGGTACTAGAGCTTTAGATAAAATAGGGAGTGGCACTATGATTAAATGGTTTTGCTATCTGTTGTTATTACGAGTGTTGCCTTTCGCCGTGATCGGACGCCCCATGAAACAGGGGACCTGGGAAGGAGGATTTAACTACATTGCCGGGACTGCAACCTTCAAGCCTTGTACTCCACGCGGAGAAACTTGGTGGCTCAAGGGCAAACGCTACTCTGAGATTGCCGAAGAGATGCAGCGGCGACACGCCGCCATCACCGCAAGCCCTTATGATAAGGTATATGCGCGGGTGCGTGGGAAGATCAATAAAACCAGCGGACAGTATGGGCCGCTGGGCACTCACAGCCGGGTGCTTTACGTGGAAGAAATTTTGGAGTTGCGGCTGTTGGAAGAAAGTGATTGCAAGTAAATCAGTAATCTTTAAGGGGACATCCTTAAAGGATGTCCCCTTTTTTGTTGGCGGACTAGTGCCATTCCGGGCAGTGAGTGTACGCATAGCTCAGCCACCGAGTGCCAGTCCTTAAGAGAACTCCTGCTACTCGCGCTCCTCACGTCCAATCCACAGGTGATCCTGCAGAACGCTTGTCGAAGGGCGTAAGAGGATGCCGTCCATCTGGCATTCCCCTGCTGGCAAAGTCTGTGGATTCACGTAGCAGACGTTAGGAATCTCCCCAAACCGTTGCCGATAACGTTGGGCCGCTTTGGGCAATTGCGAAGACAAACCTTTCTTTTTACCGTACCAGAGTAATCCAATTTCCATCAGGACACCTGCTGTGCTAAATACCACGCATTCAAATTTACATCTTGGTAAAGGTCGAAAATTCCTCCCACACATTTCACCCGGAAAAAGTGACGCGGTTCCTTGCCGCCACAGGACATCTCGGTCCAAGCACGTTCCACTGCATAGATGCTATATTTTTCTCCCCGCCAGAGAAACCGCTGGGGAAAATAATTGTGCCGCCGAGATAATAAAGCAATCGGCTCCGACTTAGTCCGTGACCAGAGATCAATCCCCAAGATACTCATTGTTCCCCTCCTACAATTGTGAATTTACGTTCTGCCCGCGCCATCCCCCAATCTCCTGCAGGCTGATTGTTTCCCCAGTAATCAGCCCGTTGCGAGCTATACCCCGGCAGCGCAGGGGGCGCCACCACCACCACGGGCAGATTCCGCTCTACGGGTCGAGATTGCCGCGCTTCTTGGTGATGCAATTCTTGCCGCCGCCAGATAAAAGCTAACAGTCCTACCAACGGGAGCATGGCAACAATCCCAACCGACAAGCCAATCAAGAGTGCTAACGCATCATTGCTGAGCCGTTGAGTCACAATCACGGCTACGGTAATGACAAAAAGTATGCTTGCCAAAGCGCCAAACCGTTTGAGCCGTTGGCCCAGGGATTCTTCTGTCGTGTTCATCAATTACCTCCTCTTCCTCATCATGCTTCCGTGTACACCAAAGTTTTAGGCTCCAAGCCGAGGACAAACCCATTGAGGGGCGGTTGGTAGTTGCGTACCTCAACGCGCAATTCCTCTTCGCTGACAAAAGCGACCTGGAACCGGATCGGTTCGCCACCCCCGCCTACCGCGAGAAAATCCCCCCGGCCACTTAGCAAATGTGCATCAGTGCCTCCGCGTCCCGTGGCTACCCTGGCATCACTGGCGGAGACCACTTTCCCCACCAACCGCAAGGGGAAGTTGGCCCGCAGCAAGCCGCTCATAAGGGCAGAAGAAGGCCGTTGCGTCGCCGCCACCACGTGAATTCCCGCCTCCCGTCCTCGTTGCACCAAGCGCGTTAGCGACTTGGTGATCTCATCGCCACCCTGGAAGATTAAATCGGCCAGCTCATCTATCAACAACACCACACACGGGGAATTTTCCCGCTGCTGATCACGTACTTCCATGGCACGCAACAATGATCTGAGCGCCTCTAACATTTCCGGTAAATCCGTCACCGGAGGGCGCAGCAAATGCGGCGCGCCGGTCAAACCTTGAAAAGCTCGCCCTTTGGGGTCCAGGGCCAATAGACGCAATTGCTCCGGGCGGTGAGTCAAAATCAATGAGAGTGCAATGGTGCGCAAGAGCACGCTCTTCCCAGAGCCGGTGGTGCCGGAGATTAAAATATGGGACACCTCTGGAGAGGAAAGACGCGCCAACAGAGGAACTCCATCATCGGTCAACCCAAGCAGTGCCGTGGAAAGCGGCACCGGATCTGGCGAACCATGTTCATCCCTCAATATCTCTGGCAACAACTTCAAGAGCGTCACCGGCCGAGGTTTGGGATTATCGAATGCTAAAATAATGCCCTCTTTTCCGCGATTGACCCGGAGAGTACCGACTTTCAGAGACAGGGCTAGATCGTCGGCCAACCGGCGAATAGCAGAATAACGAATATGCGGCGCGGGGTTCAAGAAAAACTTGATCAGCCGAGGACCAACGGTTCCGCCAGTTATGCGCCCCGGAGTACGATGTGCGGACAAGACGTTTTCCACGCAATCTGCCTGGCTTTCTAAATACCCGCGTAAAGATTGGGACATACTAACTCCTTCTATAATAGAACAGATGTTCTATTTGTATTATAGAACAGATGTTCAGGCATGTCAAGTCTTTTCTGGCAATTTTTGAAATACTACTTGACAATCAATGCGGGATTATGATATAGTTGAAGTAGTAAAGAAGAGTGAAGAATGCACCGATGGCTGATGCCACCTGTGCTTTTTTTTGAGTCAGGTTCACTAACCGTCAATCGCATTGTATGACCTATAATTTACAATTTTTTGCGCAAATGATCTGCTATCTCAATTCTGATAGTGTTTAGAAAAAGGCATTTGAATATTTTTAGAAGTTAGGATACACTAAGTTAAGAATACAATATCTCACGCAAGCAAGGATTTCAATTTGAGTAAGAAAACAGATTACGAGAAAAGCGAGATTTCGCCAGCACAACAAACTGGCGAAGAATATCTCTTCGCCATTGGAGAAGAGCAAGGTTTCGTCACGTATGACGACATCCTTGGTATCTTCCCCGAAGTGGAAAACAATATCGAGCGGCTGGATGGGATTATCATGCTGCTCCTGGAGAACGACATAAGCATTGGAAAACCTGAAGAAGAACAAACCAAGGTTCTCCATATTCACGATGAAGATGATATTGATGGAGATGACAATGCTACGGAGAATGATATCTACCGCGCCATTGCCATAGATGATCCAATTGGTATTTATCTAAAGGAAATAGGTAAAGTTCCTTTATTAACTGCCGAGCAAGAAGTTGAGTTAGCTAAGCGCATGGAGGAAGGAAGATTTGCTCAACGCAAGCTAAAACGGGTACGCCTGCCAGAAAAACGCCGTCAACACCAAGAAGTAATGGAAGACGGCATTTTAGCCCGTGAACATCTAGTGCGCGCCAACTCCAGGTTAGTCATTAGCATCGCTAAAAAATACATCGGGCGGGGAGTTCCCTTCCTTGATCTCATCCAAGAAGGCAATATCGGACTCATTCGCGCAGCCAATAAATTTGAGTATCAACGCGGGCATAAATTTTCCACTTATGCCACCTGGTGGATTCGACAAGCGGTCACGCGCGCCATCGCGGATCAAAGCCGCACCATTCGCGTTCCCGTACACATGGGCGATCAGATCAGCAAGTTACTACGCATTTCACACAAACTCACTCAACGGTTGCGGCGCGATCCGACGCCTAAAGAGATGGCCGAGGAGCTGGATATCCCAGTTGATAAAGTAGAGCACATGCTGGATGTGGCGCGTCGGCCACTTTCGTTGGAGATGCCCACCGATGATGAACATAGCAGCACATTGGGTGATTTTGTAGAGGATAAAGATAGCCCGGCCCCTCCAGATGAAGTAGGCGTCACCATCCTGAAAGATCTCCTCATGGAGATTTTGACGGATTTGCCGCCGCGTGAAGTCAAGATACTCCAAATGCGCTACGGGCTGTTAGATGGAGAGACCTACACGTTGCAAGAAGTAGGTAAGAAGATGGGGGTCACGCGCGAACGAGTACGTCAAATCGAGGCCCAAGCTCTCAGCCGCTTGCGGCATCCGGCGCACGCCCGGCGGCTACGCGACTTCTTGCAATAAGCTAGTGCGGGTATAAAACAACCACAGTTGCTTTGCGCCCTGCGGCGGACCGTTGTCCGCCGCAGGGTTTCTGATCATGGAGTCGTGTACGCCAAGTTGTACTAGTCCACGCAGGTGGACTTCGCAATGGTAGCCGCGACTTCAGTCGCCCGGTCACTCAACGCAAATCACCTTGCCGCCCGCAGCCCGCGTTAGCCGGTCGCGGATTGCTAACCCTAATCCTGCGATGCCAAAATCACGGGCGAGGATTAGATCCGCACCAGCGCTATCTAACGCGCGGAGAGTCGGGAAGAGGGCCTGGGCTACTAACTCCGGCCGCGCTAACGGCCCCGCTGCACGCAAAATCAACGGTAAACCAGAGAAAAAAGGTAAATCCTCTTGAGCTAGGAACAAACCTACGCGCTTACCGCTTGCGTGCTGGCGCATAGCCTCTTGACGCAGCGCTCTCAACAACGCTGTTCCCTGCCCGTGATACAGAATCAGGCGCGCAGCGGGGGCGTAATGTTGAGATAACGTGCCGGGGGAATGCGCGGTCTCACCATCCTCTGCCGGTTTCGCCCGTACCGCCACCTCTCCCAATATCATGCTCAACGCCTCGCGACTTACTCCGCCGGGACGGAGGATCGTGGGAACTGGCGTGACCAGGGAGAGCACTGTGGATTCCACGCCCACCCTAGTAGAGCCAGCATCTATGATGAGGTCAATCCGCCCAGCTAAATCGGCCAGCACATCCTCTGCACAGGTGGGACTAAGACGCCCAAACCGGTTAGCACTTGGTGCAGCGATTGGCAAATCCGCTGCCCGAATTAGCGCCTGAGCGATGGGGTCTGCCGGGACTCGCACCGCCACCGTGTCACCGCCGGCCGTCACATTCAAAGGGAGCTGCGGACTACGAGGAAGCACCAAGGTTAAGGGACCGGGCCAAAAGCGTTCAGCTAGCTGCCAGGCCAATGCCGGGACAAATCGTACCACGCGTTCCAGCCACTGGGTCTCAGCCAGATGCACAATCAGGGGATCGTAAGTTGGGCGTTCCTTAGCTACAAAAATACCTGCAACCGCCTCGGCAGCTAGCGCATTGGCTCCCAAACCATAGACCGTCTCCGTGGGGAAGGCGACTAATCCTCCTGCGCGTAGCACAGCGGCTGCTTCGCGGATCAAATTAGCATTGATACGCTGGGGGTCAATCTTGATAACACGTGTCTCTTTCATATTGGGCATGATAACAGGGGCCTGGCGCTTGACAAGCAGAAAAAGACCGGGACAGGCTATAACAAGGGCCTCTCCCGGTCTTAATTGCTTTTCGTTGGCGTCCTAATTGCTCTTTGCGTGCCGCCGCTTTTTCTTAGCCCAGGGCCAAAAAGAACTCTGATTTTCTTCTGCATAGTAGTAGTAGTAATAATAAGACCCTTTGCCATTCGTCGGTACTTTGTTGAGAACTGTACCCAAGAGATGTGCTCCACTCCGTCTCATTTGCTCCGCCGTCTGTGTGATGGCTTGACGAGCCGTTGCGCCGACCTCCATAACCAACAAGACGCCATCCACCTTAGCC
>JAYELZ010000264.1:0-29524 GCA_034717835.1 Chloroflexota bacterium | reverse complement strand
AGGAACTTTAGCGGCGAATAGGAGAACACATTATGAACAAAAAATCCCTTTTAGTGCTAGGGCTAGGTTTAATCGCAGTGGCCCTGGTGACGGCGCTGCTCCTGATTCTTAACCCAACGCGCCGTGCATCCGAAACACCACCAGCGCCTCCACCACCTCAACTGGGGGGCGGAAGTACAGCTCAAGAGGCCTACCGCGCGCTACAACCCTGGGCCACCGATTGGTCTGCAGAAAATAACTTAATCGCGCTCTCCGCTTCTTTGCAAAAAGTAGGGCAAACCGAGGGAGGCTGGACCTGCCAGCTCTACGCCCCTGCCAAGAAGAAATTAGCGGTGGTCACTGTAGTAACTGGAGAAGTACGTTTGCTTAAGGAGCAAACCGCACTCTATCCCCAGCAAACTATTGACCCCACCGCCTGGCCGCTGGATAGCAGCGACCTCTTCGCCCAGTGGTGGACAGAGCGCGGAGCCGTAATCTGGTCACAACCGCAAGCTCAAAGCCTCTATTTCCAGCTAAGCACACAGCCAGATGACACCGTCACTTGGACAATCAGCGTCTTGTCAACCGAGGGTAAAGTATTGGATTTCTGGGAAGTTAACGCCGCCACCGGCGAAGTAATTGCCGGTACTCATTAGTAAGGAGTCCCCTATGAATAACCAACCTATTTTACGCAAAAATACAGGCCAAAGTTTAGTGGAATTCTCACTCGTCCTTCCATTCATACTCTTGCTGCTACTGGGAATGGTAGAGGTAGGGATGGCTTTCTACGATTATATCGCTATCGGCAATGCCAACCGTGAAGGAGTAAGGCTCTCATCACGCGGACGCTTTGACGAAAGCAATGTCATAGACCGCATCGTCGCCGCGGGGGGCCGGCGTGAGGTAAACGGCGAAATGAGAAACAATTTGCAGCTCTCTGGGCCAGACTCTAACTGCGGCCTTATCCTCACCACCATCAGCATTGACCCAGATGGCACCTACGATATTGGCGCTGCCGTTGTCACCGGCACGCTACATATTTCCGATACCGTGCGGGCCATTCTCCCCACAGATAGCCGCCTGGATCCAGCCGATTACATTAACTTTCACAGCGATATTACTGCCCAAATCAGTACGCTACGTGATAATAATGACTTTGATCCCAACCGCAACGATCTCGTTGTCGTCGAAACTTTTTTCGCGCATGACCTGCTCTTCATCCCGTTTTTAGATTTGCTCAACCTGCCTGACCCAATGCCCCTCTACTTTTCTTCCACCATGCGCGTGCTCCGCGATTCACGGATAGATTAAGTAGCAAATGACCAGTGGAGCAGGGGACAGTAAATTAACCACATCACTAATCCCCGCTCCCCAATCTCTACACACCAATCAGGAGGATAACAACCATGAAATCTATACACTTACGTCGAGAGAAAGGGCAAAGCCTCATCATCGTAGCCTTTGCCGTTATTACCCTCATCGGGTTCATCGGTCTGGCAGTGGATTTAGGGCTGGCCTACGTGGAACGCATCCGCACCCGCCGGGCCGCCGATGCCGCAGCCCTAGCCGCAGCCACTGAACTCCCCCTAGAACAAGCCGCCGCCATCCGCGCGCTAGAGTATCTGGAAGAAAACGACTATGGTTGCGGATTGACCGTGGGAGCAGGCGGTACCAATTACTACTGCACCATCACCGATACCGTGCGCGTGGAAATTAATATGGGAGCGGCAGATCAGATCATCATGGGCGGAGCCGCCGACGCTGTTGACCGGATTATCCGCATCAACACCAGCGATTACCGTGACGCCAGCGGCCTCAACTCCGCCGACCGCATCCGTGTGGAAGTTGAAGAGAAGGTAGGCATCTTCTTTATGCGCGTGATGGACTTCACCGATGTCGCCGTGCTGGGCAAAGCCATCGCTGAGAACATCAACCATCTGGATGTCGTGTTGGTCTTCGATAAATCTGGCTCTATGGAATACGATACTCTCTGTTACGGCTGTTGGGCCCCCGTGGCCGGCAAGAATTATCCCGATGGGGCCCTCTATCCCCTCCCCTGGGACGGCTCTGACCCGGCAGATGGCCCCCCAGATCATTGTGAAGGCAATGCTCCGCTCGACTACGATGATAATACCTATATGATTATTGAGGCCGAAGAATACAGCCGCAACGAACCCACTTACCTCCGCGATCTCTATACTATCGGCGACACCTACTGGGTGCTGGGACGCAACGGTACCCAAGCCCCCAGTTACATGAAAAACTATTATGATAATACCAATGGCGCGTTTGGACGAGATACCTACGGGGCCTATATTAGACATCAACCCTTTGGAACCACAGGACTTTCCTGCTACTGGAGCACTCTCAATAATGGCAACCAAGAATGCACTATCAGCGGCACTGCCGACTGGGGTGGCCCCCGCCCCGCCCCGCAGGCTGATTACGATTTCGAGGTGCCGCATACCGGCACCTGGTACGTCTGGATCCGGGCACAGGGTAATTACGTGTTCTGGGGATTAGATGACACTCCTTACGGCGAATGTGATGATTACGAAGATGGTACCGGATACCATGGGGTGGATGAAGAGGAGTGGGTGTGGAGACGCGCCGGGTCAGAATATCTCAACGGCGGCGCCGCACACACCTTGAACGTCTGGGCCGGTCATACTAACGCTGCCGTGGACCGCCTCATTATCACCGATGATAGTCGCGATCCACATGCTTTTTTCAACTACGATTATTATGGTCGAGAAAATGGCACTCGTTATGGCTATTACGGGGTCGTCAACACTGTGCTGTCCGGCAGTTACTTCGATAACAACCGCACCCGCGATGCTTGTGACCCCTGCGATGCGCGCTTCGGCGCTTCCCGAGCTGGCGCACCCTCTCCCCCTCATGAACCCACGCGGCCCTACTGCGCTGGAGCTATCAATCCTCAGGATCGTTATCTGGACGATATCTACGATGACGAGCAGCCCATCCGGGGCGCCGTAGAAGCCGCCAAGAACTTTGTGCGCCGGCTAGACCCCCGTTACGATCAAATAGGCTATATCTATTACTCCAGCAGCGCCAGTATTAGGAGCGAACTCCAATGCGTACGGCGCACCGACATCAGCCTCAATCAATGTGTGCAAGGCTATAATGCCGCCGCAGGTGTGAGCAGCGACGTAATTGAAAACACAGTGATAGCCGCACTAGATGCAACCCGCGCTGGCGGCAATACCAATATCGCTGATGGCATCAAAGATGGCATTGATGTGTTGAGTAACAAATCCGGGCATTATGGACGTCCCGGAGCGGCACCCATCATGATCCTGATGACCGACGGTGTAGCCAATATCTCTCCCAACTCAACCTGCTATGCGCAAGACTACTGGCCTCATAACGAGGGGGATAGTAGCAGTGAACAACGTGGCAAGGATTGTGTAGTTTACTACGCCAGCAAATCGGCTAACAGTGCGCGCAACAACGGTATCGTTATCTACACCATCACCCTGGGCGCCGGTGCCGATATCGAGCTGATGGAATACGTTGCCGAGGAAACTGGTGGTCTGCACCGCCACGCGCCCCGTCCCGAACAGTTGGATGCCATCTTTGATGAATTATATGAACGCATTTTCTTGCGCTTAGTAGAATAAAGAGAGCCGGCGGCTTGACCATACACCCAAAAACCATTTGTTCCTTTTATGAGAGCGTGCTATAATTGTTGGGTGGTGCTTCATTTCGGTTGAATTCCTGGTAGCGTGTTGCCTATTCCGTTTAGAAAAGATTTACACAATACGTAATACGCTACGCAGATACGACTATCAGCTTATTTGAGGCACACCCCAATCAATCTCACCAGCCTCACCGTAAGCACACGAGGCATTAAAAATTACTTGAACCTAAGGAGGTGCCTAGGGATGCCAGAGCAAGTTACCCAAGTCCAAAAACCAACCCTCAGCCCAGCAGAGCAAGCTCAGCAAGAACGCCGCATACAAATTATGATCGGCGGAGGGGGCATTATCTTGTTGGCATTGCTAATCACGGCTATCGTTTTGATGGCCAAGTATCCCTCGGCAACGATAGTCATTCGCGATATCGCTATCGTCTTTGTTGCCGGCACGACCTTGCTGATTGGCATCGCCATTATCGTGCTGATTATTGAGATTTGGGTTCTAATTAAGGTATTACGAGAGGAGATCCATCCGTTACTGGACTCGGTCAATGATACCGCTTCGACGGTACGCGGGACCACCAAGTTTGTCAGCAAAAATATCGTCTCACCATTTATCAAATTATCTAGATTCACGGCGGCGGTACGTCAAATGGCTGGCGACATCAAAGGCCTTGTGACTACGGCGTCACCAAATTCAAAATCAACTCACACCCAAGGAGGGGAAGATGTCCAAGGAAAATAGTTTTGGAGCCTTTGTCACTGGATTTTTTATCGGCGGATTGATTGGCAGTGGAGCAGCCTTGCTCTTCGCCCCACAAGAAGGAGGTAAGACTCGCGAGCAGATTCGCCAAAAAGGAATCGATATCGGCGAGCAAGCCACTAAAGCCACCGAAGAAACCCGCAACAAGGCCAAGCAAAAAATGGAAGAGGTCCAAGTCAAGTTAGACGAGGTTTCTGCAGAGATACAGAAACGTGCCAAGGAGCTTGAGGAACAAGGCCGAGTGCTGCTAGAAGAAAAGCAAAAACAGGTCCGAGAGCTAACTAAAAAAGTTGAGGAGCAGGCTCCTTCCAAAGGCATCACCTTAGAGGAAGTAACTGCCAAAGAATAATTGTTAACTGCTAACATATTCAAACGCTGGCCCACTTAAGTTGGGGCCAGCGTTTGGATATATCCCTCATCAAATTGAGTTTTTCCAGCAAGCTCCCCTACAATAGCCCCAACCATCCGGCAATTACACCCCCTGCGCCGACCATGTTAAGAGCAATTGGCAACAACAACACTCCCATCGCGTTCATGCGTCGTGATCCCCAAAGCACGGGAATTGAGCCGATACCGGTAGCGACCGCGCAGACAGCCAAGCCGCCAATCCCAGTCATGCCCCACACCACCGCCAACAAAATGCCCAGCGTCACCCAAGTGATGGTATGGTAGCTCACCCGCGAGGTGAGCGCGATCACCACGCGCGTCAAGCCCAGCGAGAGGAAGAAAGCCACCACGCCGGCCAGCAATATTGCCGCCGTCGCCCAATAATAGCGCTCTGGCGTGTAGGTGCTGTAAAGCGTGCTGATCATCCAGGCCATGCCACCGCGCGTCAAATGCAATCCTGGCACGAAGAAGAAGAGAAAGCCTCCCACGTAGTAAACGACCTTTGAGGCCCCCTGGGAGATGATGAACGCGCGCTCATCACGCTGGGCAGTTGCATGTCCCGCCAAAAAGCCCCCCAACCCACCCGTCACCACGGGGAAGAAAGCCGCGAAGAGACCACCCAACACGCCAGCCGCCGTCCCGTGAAAGAGCACGCCTAATGGCGCATCCACGCTGCGCGTGAAATGTTGCGGGGGCAACTCGATGTGCGCCAGGAGATTCTGGACGACCCACGGTACGGCAAACAAGCCCACAAAGGCCGGCAGCAAGTTCTGATACGCCACTTGCACAGGCACTAGAGAACGATACATCAGCACAAAGCCTAATAGGCCGGAGAGCGTGAAGGTCACCAAGCCGGCGGTCAATGATTTCCAGCCTTCCCACCAACGACGCCAACCGGCCGGCGCGCGATCGGAACCTTTAGGCCACTCAGAAATCAACATGTAGGCGATCACAGTCCAGAGAATCCACCCGACATGCGGCTGTAAAATCGCCCGCACCACGGGGAAAAGTCGCGCGGCCACCGGAGTGAGTAAGGCTAAGACCGCCAATCCCCCTAAACTTCCCATACCGCTGAGAACCACAGCCTCGTACCCGCGACGTTGCATCAGGTATTTCTGTCCCGGCAGCACTATGAAAACCGTACTATCATCAGGCACGGAAAGAAAGATACTGGGGATTGTGTTGAGGATGGAGTAACCCGTAATCATCCCCAAGAAGAGAAACGCCAGCTCCTCTGGGCTAAGTACCGGGGCCAACGAGCCGCTCAAAAGGAGTAGAAACCCGGCAACGTTGTAGATATGCAGCGCGGGCACAATAGCCAATACAGATGCTCCCGCTGCTCCCAACAGGGCATAAAAGACCAAATTCAAGAACGCCAGATCATCCGCTAGATTCACAGCCTTACTCCCCAGCCCGCCAATCGTGGGAGGAACGGGGAATTAGCTCCAACTCTCCCTGATAGCTCGCCACCTCGCCGACCACCTCCAGCATCAAACCGGCGACCGGCGGCGGAGTCACGGCTTCCGCCAAATTTGACCAGAGCAAAACGGTGATACTGCCGGTGCCATCATCTAACGGCGCCTTGATGCCCGCAGAAAATCCGACCGGCGTACCCAGCACCCCACGCAAGCGCACAATCCGACCCACGTCTGCTTCAGAAAGTGCAGCTATCTCTAACCAGGGCGTGGCGGAGGCTGCCACCAACATGCGCACGTCGCTGGCCTGTGCGGGAATCAATTCTAGCTCACCCTCGTAGGCTTGGAGTTCGCCCGTAACCTCAAGCTCGGCCCCAACGTCCAACGCAGTAGGTTGCGGAAGCTCATCGTAAACCTTCTGCCAGAGCAAGAGCAATATCTGGGCAGTACCGTCATCCACGGTGGCTTTCACCCCACCCTGGAACCCTGACAGCGCCACCACCTGTCCCGTTACCCGGAACCAGCCGCCGGCATCCTCCGCCGAGAGCGCACTTAACTGAGAGGCTGCGGCCACTTTGACCTCAGTGACCGGAGTTGCGGAGAGCGCAATATCTCGCACAGTGGAAGGAGTAAGTTGGGGATTGTCACGGTAAAGCGTTACAGTGCCCGTGACCACGATCCCTTGCCCCTCCACAATTTCCGGCAAGGCCCCGGTCAACGCGGTCAAGGTCTCATCCACTGCGACGGACAATTCCCCCGAAGAATCATCTACGGTAATCAAAGTCAGACCCTCGTAAGGGGAAAACAGTTCTCGCACCTCGCCCGCCACCCGGACTCGCAAACCCTCATCCAGTTGCGTGAGCGAACCAATCTCCACCGCCACCGGCTCTGGCCGGGTGAGAACAAGATGTTCGGGCACGTTGAGCGTCAGTGAGACAAAATCTTCTCGAATGCGGAGCGTTCCAGCCACCTCCACCGTATCTCCCAACCCCGGCACCCGGTCTGAAGCCAACAATGCCGCCGTCACATCGCGGTAAGCGGAAACGCGCACCTCTCCCGTGCCATCATCCACCCAAAAACCCAGATAACCGCCCTCCGGATCGTAGGAAAGGCTCCGCGAGACATGGCCCTGCAAGCGGACATAAGCCATGTTCATCGTCCCTTGTGCTTCCTCCACCGTCAACAACGGTATCTCCAACTGTCGCGCCGCCCACCACAACGCCACCAGCCCCACCGTTGCCAACAAGATAGCAATGAGCTTGACCATACGCAACGACAAACGTCCCTGCAAGTGCGTGCCACAATACGGGCAGGTCGCATACGGGCCCACAAAACGTCCGCAACTGGGGCAGAGTGCGCCTTGAGCTGGCTCAGATTGCGAGGCTGAAGATACCTCTATTTTCTCCGTCATTTACTTTGCTCCTCGAATAACCAGTACCTCTAATAGCGACCTTATCCCTCTACCGTCCAAACCATCTCATATTGACGCTGCCAGATGCGATAACCTTCTTGTTGGAAAGCCGTCAAGAGGACCTCCGCTACTGGTAAATTGACGATGTAACAATCTACCGCCGGCTGGAGGGAATGCACGGCTCGCAAAAGCACCCGTCCAATCTCCACCCGCCGCGCATGACCAGGCTGAACCGCCAAGTCATAGATGGCCTGATGCCGGCACTGTACTTGGTAAAGCACATACCCCACCAGCTCCTCCCCCTCACGATAACCAAGTCCCACTAGATCCGTTCCATATTGTGAGAGTGTTTGCGGTGCTCGCTGCCAGACGGGAGAGGCTACATGCCAAGCAGCATAATATGAGAGCAATTCTACCGAGGGAACACTGGTAATCTCCGGCGGCGTGACTAGCGCCGAGGCCGCCAGCCCAGTCTGAGTCAGCACCAATAGCTCGCGGTGCTGCGTGAAACCCAATTGCCGATAAAGAGCCAACCCGGCTTGATTCTGCGCTAATACTTCCAGAGTGAGAGTCTCCAATTGCAGCCCGTGCGCGTGCTCCTGCAAGTAACGTAACATCTTGCCAGCAATTCCACGGCGTCGGAAGAAGGGCAGTACGCCCACACCGCTAAGCCAACCGCGTGTTCCACGCCTCGCACAAAGCCCTAACCCTACCGGCTCCTCATTCCACACTGCCACCACCGAGTTGGACAGCTCAATATCTTCCACCCGGCACATATCGTCAAATTTATCCACATCCAGCCAAATAGGAAGAAAATAATCCGCATAAACTCGGTTAATCAATAAGACCAGACGTTCAAGCGAAAGGTCGGCAGCGGGTATCAAAGAGAGAGCCATTGATTTCATCTATCCTCCAGCAGTAATAATAGCATCGGCAGAGCAAAAAACAATTCTGACTGGCCTGAAGAAAAAATTGGTTCAACACAGGGAACGTTAAGATTTTAATACTTAACCTTCGAAAATCAATCTTTTTAGCGCCATGACAGCTTAGCAAGGAACTGCCATTTTCAGCGAAGTTACCTTTTGTCTCTCTCCGAAAGCGCAGTATAATGTTGAAAATAATTTCACGAGCACTCTGGGGGAAAGGTGTCCAATGATCAAAGTAGAAGTCCGTAGAACTCGCTTGCAAGATATTAATCTTATTGCTGAGTTTATCAACAAATCACGCTCCCCAGCCAGACGTTTAACCCCGCTAGCTATTGCTGAACGTTTTAGTGAAGTGGGATTTCTACTAGCTGAATATAAAGGCCAACCCGTGGGATTGATAGGGTGGCAAGTAGAAAATCTGGTAGTGCGCGTGACTGACTTCCTGATTGCCCCGGCTATAGATCGAGTAATTGCCGGACGCGCGCTGATCAGTAAGATGGAGCAATCCGCCCAACAACTACAAGCCGAAGCCGCCATCCTCTTCTTGCCGCCGCACCCGAGCCAAGAGATTGTGGATTTCTGGGAGTTCTTTGATTACGCCCGCCGCCCCGTCTCCTCGCTGAACAAGAACTGGCGCGAAGTGGCCGAGGAGTGGCATCCCGATTCCCAAGAAGTAATGCTCAAAGCCTTCCGCGAAAGAATAGTTCACCGTCCCATCTAATTAACGCTTATCCTCAAAGGAGAAACTAGATGCAAAAATTAAAACAACTCATCACCGCACATCCTCAATTATCCTCGTGGCTTGTCCTCGCCATCGGTATGGTAGCCATTTTAGTCTGGTCAGCACGCGACGTGAATCTATTGCCCGGCCAATGGGCTGCGTTGATCATTGCCACTATTGCTACTGCCGGCCTCTCCGTCTGGATAATTGGCTGGGAAGAGGAAGCAGAGGTAGAGTTAGAGGAATCCACGCAATCAACCGCAGAGTAATTCAGCCGCCATTAAGACAAATGGAACTCTTCGGTTGATAACAACTGGTCTAGTCCATCCAATAATTCATCCAGTCGCTCAATTAAACTTGCTCCACCGAAGGGAGCGCGCGCAACAGACCTTCTACTTGTGCCACCATCCTCGGAGGCAGCTTCGCACAACGTTCCACCGCTAGTTTGAGCAGCCATTTTTCGCCAGGATGCGGGAGGCGGTTTAGAGCAAACAACCCCTTAAAGTAACTGGTCAGTAACGCCGCGACGCGATGATTGAGGCTCACTAAATCCTGCCACCGGATCGCTTTCGCGATTTGATGCCGATAGGAGGGAATCACCTGGCGGAGCACCGGATGATTTTTGGCGATAATCGCGCGCCGGAGAGGCTCCGGGAAAGGCACCGCACTCTGCGCCTTGAGTTGCCGCAACCAACCACGCCGGTCTGCGAACCGTCCAAGCCGACGGTTTCCACAGTCGGCAAAACGCTAAACTGAGCGGTAATTCTCCGCGCCAACTTCAAATGCTGTGAGTGAATTCTGCTCCTCCATTGTTATCCTCCGCTGCTATCCCCGAGTCATGCTCTCATACTAAAATCAGGCAGACCCACCCCCTCAATAATTCGCCCATTGGCTGATTATCGGAAAGGCTAGCCTGCCTGATAGACACCTAACTTATCAAAATCGTACTAATTACAACTAAGCAGAAGGAGAAACCTGTTCAGCAGTCATCCTGGCAACCCATTTCTGCAACTCAGCTACGAGGGAAGGGAGGAAGATCAACGGCAACATCTCCAGCCACTCACCCCAATGCAAGGGCACCGTATTGAAGATACCTTGCAGAGAGGGCACGTAAACCACTACCACCAACAACAGCACCGAGAAACCGGTAGCGTACTGCATCCACTTGTTACTGAAGATACCTAGTTTCAGGAGCGGATAGTGTTCCGAACGGGCCGTGTAAGCCCGGAAGAGCTCCGAAAGTACCAACGTCACAAAAGCCATCGTCTGGGCCACCGTAGCAATCGCTCCAGGATCGGTAAGCCCTTGACGCGGAGCAAAGTAAGTCATGCCGCGCCAATAAGCGAGCAACACCGTCACCGTGATCGCGATAGTCTGAACCACCACGCCGGAGATCATCTCCTGATTGATTACCGGCTCTTGAGGAGGCCGCGGCGGCCGCTCCATCAAATCAGGATCACCGGCCTCTAGCCCCAACGCCAGCGCCGGCGCACCATCGCTCAACAAGTTAAGCCAGAGCAATTGGATCACGGTCAACGGACTGGGCCAGCCCAGCATCGTCGCGATGAAGATGATAGCAATCTCTGCCAGGTTACAAGAGAGCAAAAAGTAGACAAATTTACGGATATTGGAATAGATGATGCGTCCCTGCTCAATCGCGCTGACGATAGAGACGTAATTATCATCAGTGAGCACCATATCCGCCGTCTGCTTGGAAACATCGGTCCCGGTAATCCCCATCGCCACGCCAATATCGGCGCGTTTAAGCGCGGGGGCATCGTTCACACCATCACCCGTCATTGCTACTACGTGACCACGCGCGCGCAGCGCCTCAACGATGCGCACTTTATGATGGGGAGCCACACGCGCGAAGACATCCGTCTCCTCAATCGCCGCTTGCAATTCCTCATCACTCATTTGCTCCAACTGCTTGCCAGAGATTACCTCCCTACCTCGGCGCAAAATGCCAATCTCCGTGGCGATAGCCTTAGCCGTCTCCGCGTAATCGCCGGTCACCATGATGGTACGCAAGCCTGCGCCACGCGCCTTGCGCACCGCCGGCACCACTTCTGGACGCGCCGGATCAATCATGCCTTGCAAGCCAATAAATACCAGATCATGCTCCACATCTTCCGGAGTAGGCTCTGCGGGCAACTTGCTCAACGGACGATAAGCCACCGAGAGCACACGCAACGCTTGAGAAGCCAAGTTCGCATTAGCCTGTAGAATTGCCTCGCGTGACTCGGCGGTCAGCTCCAACACTCCCCCAGCGGCTTGGAAGTGAGTGCATTGTTCCAGCACAATATCGGGAGCGCCTTTTACTAACGCCACGTAATCCTTCCCCCGTGTGGAGAAGGGGTCATCCGCTGGCGCTCCACTCCAAGCGTGAATGGTGGTCATCCGCTTGCGCTCGGAATCAAAGGGGATTTCGGCCACGCGCGGATACTGCTTAGCTAAGTCCTGGTTCAAGTAGCCAGCCTTGGCAGCCGCCACCACCATCGCCCCCTCGGTGGGATCACCCACCATGCGCCGCTTCTCCGTCTCTTCATCGTCATCTTGCTCCAAAATGGCGTCATTACACAGAGTTCCGGCTAAGAGCACCTGTCTCAACAGGGAGTGCTGGCTCAAATCAACTGTCTCTTCCTGGTAGAGGAATTTCCCCTGGGGCGCGTAGCCGCGGCCGGTGACCTGGTACTCGCGTCCCCCGGCGTTGATCTTGGTAACAGTCATCGCGTTCTGGGTGAGGGTACCGGTTTTATCAGAGCAAATCACCGTAGCTGAACCCAAGGTCTCCACGGCCGGCAAACGGCGAATCAGCGCGTGCCGCTCCACCATCTTCTGCATCCCAATCGCCAGACAGACCGTTACCACGGCGGGCAGACCTTCAGGCACAGCCGCAATGGCTAGACTCACAGCCAACATAAAGAAGTTCTTGACCAGTTCAAAGGTCAATGCATCACCTTGCAACAACGCCCGCCCCAGTCCTATCAGAAAGACCAATCCACAGACCGCGAGGCTACCAATGCCCAATACCTTGCCCAATTCATCCAATTTGCGTTGCAATGGAGTCTGTTCTTCCTCCACTGCCTGGATCATCTCCGCGATCTTGCCGATCTCCGTCTGCATCCCGGTGCCAGTCACTACGCCCTTGCCGCGTCCGTAGCTCACCATCGTGCTCATATAAGCGCAGTTACGGCGGTCTCCCAACCCGGCATCCTCGGCCAACACCTGCAAAGCCTTTTTGTTCACCGGCATAGATTCACCGGTCAACGAAGCCTCCTCAATTTTAAGATTCACGCTCTCCACCAAGCGCACATCTGCTGGAATGATATTCCCGGCTTCCAACAAGACAATATCTCCGGGAACCAGCTCGCGCGACGGCACAGTCACATGATGGCCACCCTGGAGCAGATGCGCATCCGGCGCCGCCATCTTCTTGAGCGCGGCCAGGGCTTCTTCCGCCTTACTCTCCTGGATTACGCCAATCGCGGAGTTGAGCACCACGATGGACATGATCACCACCGCCTCGATCCAATCCCCCATCAGCGCCGAAACAATTGCCGAAACAATCAGGATCATGACTACAAAGTCGCTCAATTGAGCCCATAACCGTTCCCAGAAAGAAATCGGCGGTTTCTCTTTAAGTTCATTGTAGCCATAAGATTCCAAACGCGCCGCCCGTTCTGCCAACCCCAGACCGTTTTGCGCATCAGTCTCCAGTTTCTGGAGCGTTGCATCTGCACTTAGCGCGTGCCACGTATACTCATTTTCACTCATTCGTCTGCCTCCGTCTAATTTGACCCAATAGCCTAACTGGAAATTGTAACATACTCTACCCGTCATGCAAGATTTAGCTGGGAAAAAGGGCGTTTTAAGCTTGCCAAATTTTAGCGGTATGGTATATTATTGGACGTTGCATGCGGGCGTAGTTCAGTTGGTAGAACACCTCCTTGCCAAGGAGAAGGTCAAGGGTTCGAGTCCCTTCGCCCGCTTTTTTTCTTGGCGACGTGGCCAAGTGGTAAGGCAAGGCTCTGCAAAAGCCTTATTCGTCGGTTCAAATCCGACCGTCGCCTTTGCATAGTCAGTCACATCGGGCATCTTGTCTGTGATGCCCGTTTTGTATATCCAGGGGCGGTGGCGGAATAGGCAGACGCCGGGGACTTAAAATCCCCTACTCTTGCGAGTGTGTGGGTTCGACTCCCACCCGCCCTACTGATAATAACGCGAGCCTCCTGCCGAAATTGCCGGCAGGAGGTTTTTTGGTATCTAGCGATAGGAGAAATCCTCACCCACAATAACGAAAATGGGGCCCTGGGACTGGGTCGGGTAAATGTCACGCGCCGTGAATTTTTTACCGCAGCTTACCAGGATTACCATGATGGTTTACTTTTTTCTGTGCTAATCCATGGTTAATTTTAACGCGACCCCGCGAATTCCAGGAGAGCCAAGAAAGTGCTGTACTAATACCACCACCTGGGTCTTGCAGCAGACTTTAGACCTTAGACTTTTGACCTTAGATTTACCTTCAGAGGAGCAACGCAGAGAGAGCCACCGGCACTCCCCGCGCCCGCCCCACCCCGCCACCAAAAGAGCTCAGATAGCCGCCTAGATCAAATTTCGGCCCGACCGCCAGCTCCGCCTGGAAAGCCTCCTCCGTCTCACGATAGCTGCCGGCCAGCAGGATCTGTTTCTTCAAGGCTTTCTGCGCCAGCTCAAAGCGATAGCACTGCCCCTCCCGCCGGACGTTGTTGGGCAGATAGTGAGCCTGCAAGTAGGTACGGAGCCGTCTGCCTGCCGCCGGGAACTGTCTTACCGGCAGCGTAAAGTTCAGGCGCAGCTGGCGGAAGTTGCCGGGTTCAAAATCAGCCGCTACGCCTAAGTATGCACTCTCAGAGGCTGCCGCTTCTGGCCCGGATAGTTCCCAGAGCAGGTCGTCCACGTCCCAAGCTTTGAGCGCGAAGACGGTCTCTCCAAACCAACTACCAAACTGTGATTTCAAACGCGCGGTGGTGAAGAGGCTCTCTTGCACTGCCAGCAGATTATCCGCCAGCGCGGGATAACTGCGCAGTAGGTAACGGAAAATCCAGGCGTTCAACCAAGCCGGCTCCACGCCAGCTGTGATGCTTGGCACGCGCATTTTAACGTAGAGCGGCCTCAATCGCCATTTGGTCCGCATCAACTGTGGCAAACGCTGCCCATAATCTGGCGCGGTGGGAGGCAATATACGGTGCTGCGTGAGTGATGCGCGTTGCGCCGAGGTTCTACAGGCACCGCAGCCCAGGCAATCTTGGCCCAAGCAGTAACCCATATCGCGGCCCAGCAGAGCGTGCTGGTAGGCACGGTAGAGGAAGCGTGGTGAGACCCCTCCCGCCACAAAATCCAACGCGAAGGGATAATCTGGCCCCTTTGGCCCCAGGAAAGTCTCGTTCCACTGGCCGTGCGTCTGCATCCAACCACGCAATGCTTCCCAATAGCCTCCCGTGAGGCGCAGAGCGTAGCAATGCCCGGCCTTCGCTAGTTGACGCAGCGGCTCGTGGAGCCAATAGCCTCCCAGCGCCAAGACTTGCGAGACAGCGTAGTCGGGCCAGGGCGTCGCCAGTCGAAACTCAAAGCCGTGGATCTCACAAGCAGCTTTGACCGGGCCAATAACTGGCTGCCATTCGTCCTCGTCCAGGAAGAGCCGGTCGTGACGGAGCGGTGTGCAGGGCATCCGCACCAACCGCCCCGCGCTGACCACCACTCGAATGCCGGGGTTAAGACGCCGGTGCAGTTCTCTAAACTCGTGCATGAAGCCATAGAATTCGGTAATATCCGCCTCATCCTCATGCCCGGTGAGGATGTAGAAAAGTTTAATTTCGCGGATCTTCGCACGCAGCAACGCCGCCAGAGTCTCCATGATTTCCCCGGTGGTGAGGGTTTTGTTCAAGAAAGCACGTTGCCGAACGCTGATCCCTTCAATGCCCAACGTGAAGTTGCGTTTGTCGGCGGCCACCTCGGCGCGCAGGAGTCCGGGAGTGGTATGCAGAATATCCACGCGCTGGCTCTTGAAGCTCACCCGGTCGAAGATACGGTTAAGTTCCAGGAGTAGGTCAAGGATAGCAGTGTGAGTGTTGAAGTTAAAGCTGTAGAGCTCCAGCGTATCGGCGCCGTGCTGGCTCTTGAGACGCCGGGCGGTTTCCAGAATGTCGTCCAGGGGCAATTCGCGGTACGGTTTGCGGTCATAGCCCTCAAAGCAGAAGGAGCAGAAAGCCGGGCAACCGTAGTTGATTTGCAGTCGTGCGGTCCCGGCGTGAGGGCTGTTGAGCAAGGGGTACTCTGTGATTTGGTCTTGAGGCTTTGGCGAGGCGTAGAGCGCCTTCGTGATCGGCTGCTCCAGGCCGCCCCCCGCGATCCAAAGAGCGGCGGTGGACGCGGCAGCACGTCTCATCCGTTCCCGTTTGGGCAACTGCGAGCTGGCACGTAGCGTCTGAAGTAACGCCCCGACATCAACTTCGCCTTCCCCAAAGAAAATAGCATCAACAAAACTATCGCCGGTGGGAGTAATCAGCGCTTGGGTGGCTAAGGCATTGGAACCGCCCAAGATAAAGAGTGGCCAGGCAGCGTCTCGCGCGCTCGCCAGCAAGGGAATACCGGAGTGGTGCAGCAGGTAGGGCAGATTTACCAGTTCCAGGGCATAGGAGTTAGAGATGAGCACTAAATCAAATTCCTCAATGGAGCGGGAGGACTGACTCCCCACCAGGTAGGGCAGTTGCGCGGCGGCCAACTGCTCGCGGTCATGCACCGGAGGAAAGAAGGCCATATCCAAGTAAGCATCCGGTAACTCGCGGCGGGCCGCCTGGTAGAGAAAGAGGTGGGGAGTGGAAAGATAAACGTCACGAAAGGGCGAGAGGCGCACAATCAAGATGCGGAAGTCCGCCTCAGCGAAGGCCGGGTTCTGAAAAGTAGGATTGTCGCGCGGCAAGTAGGCAGCCGCGCTCTGGAAGAGGGGCTGCTGCTCGGCGAAAAATTTGTAATAGGTCATAGTTAGTCGGGTAGTCTAGTAGTCTGGTAGTCGGGTAGTCGGGTAGTCTAATAGTCGATTAGTCGGGTAGTCTAATAGTCGATTAGTCGGGTAGTCTAATAGTCGATTGGTCGGGTAGTCTAATAGTCGATTAGTCGGGTAGTCTAATAGTCGATTGGGCGGGTAGTCTAATAGTCGATTGGTCGGGTAGTCCGCTTCTATGGAGCGCCTGAACTCTTGTTATTTTTTCTCTGTGCCCCTGTGGTGAACTATTACTGTACATGCAACCGTAAACAATTATAATGAGTTGCCGTTAAGCTGTCAACAGGAGGGAAAGGATGTCACGTGGGGATATTTATGGGTTAGTATTGTCCTATGTTTATGCTTTTGGATTGCTCTTTGGGGTAGAGGCCGTGGGCAAGCAGCTCAAATGGCCGCAACGGGTGACGCGCAAGTTGGTCCATATCGGCGCGGGGATGTGGGCCTGGGGTATTCTCTATTTTTTCACCAAGCCGAGCTACGGGATCATCCCCTTCGCCACCTTTATCGTGCTAAATTACATCTTCTATCGCCAACAAGCGTTCAAGGCGATGGATGGGCAGGAGGAGACGTTAGGCACGGTTTATTTTGCGATCTCCATTACGCTACTCTTCGGATGGCTCTGGCGCACCGAGGGAGGAGTAGATCGCGTCCCGTTGGCGACAGCGGCAGTGATGGCGATGACGTGGGGCGATGCGCTGGCCAGTTTGATCGGGCAGCAGTGGGGACGCCACCAGTACACGACCTTCGGGCATCAACGCTCCTGGGAAGGGACAGGCACGATGGCGGTGGTCAGTTTCGCGGTCATGCTGTTGACGCTCTGGTTGCTGCCCGGCTCGAGTCTCAGCCCTCACAGTGTAGTACCCACCTCGCCCTGGTTGCTGTGCATTGCCGGGGCACTGGTAGCGACGGTTGCCGAGGCGTTTTCTCCCGCCGGCACGGATAATTTGAGCGTGCCACTGCTGACAGCGCTGGTGCTGGTCGGATGGGAAAAGTTCGGAGCGACGCCGCTAACGCAAAACATCGTCCTGGGAATAATCATCAGTCTGTTAATCAGCGTAGGCAGCTATCTAAAAGGCTCGCTCTCGCGCACGGGCGTCCTGGGAGCGATGTTAGTCGGCACCGTCATCTTTGGATTCGGCGGCTGGGTCTGGGGAATGTTACTGATCACGTTCTTCCTCTGCTCCAGCGCGTTATCGCGCTACAAAAAGCAGTTCAAGGAGACGCTGGCGGAGAAGTTCGCCAAGGGATCACGGCGCGATTTGGGACAGACGTTAGCCAACGGCGGGGTAGGCGCGCTGCTTGCGCTGGTCGCGTGGTGGCAGCAGGAACCGCTGCTCTTCGCGGCCTTTGTCGGCGCGCTGGCCACGGTCAACGCCGATACCTGGGCTACGGAGCTGGGCATCTTGAGCCAGCGACCTCCACGCCTGGTCACCAACGGGAAAGTGGTAGCGCCGGGCACTTCAGGCGGGATCTCGTGGCTGGGGACGTTAGCGACCGTGGTGGGGGGATTGTTCATCGGAGTGGCGGCCCTGGTGCTCCAACTGCCAACCGGTTGGGGGAACCTCACGTGGGCATTATTGCCCGCCGCCACGCTGGGCGGTCTGCTGGGCGGATTCTGCGATAGTTTGTTGGGAGCAACGATACAAGCAGGCTATTATTCTTCAGCCCGCCAGAAAGAAACTGAAAGGGGATTTGAGCTCGATGGCACACCCAATGAATTACTGCGCGGCTGGAAATGGTTGAACAACGATTGGGTCAACGCGCTCAGCTCAGTAGTGGGAGCACTGGTCTCGCTGGGAGTGGTCTGGTGGCTGACGCACTAGTTAGCTTAAATAACAAACGCCGACCAGTTCAATCTTGTTGCACCACCATGGGTAGTTCCACAGTGATCACGAGATCATCTTGCTGAACATCAATCACCAATTGGCCGCCCATCTCCCGACAATAACGCACAGAAGGTACCAACTGAGTAGCTTGCTCCACCTTCTGCACCGTAGTTGAGGACGCCAGTCCGACTCCCACCATCCGGCAAGTTAAGAAATCCTCGCCCTCTTGTGCAGAGCGAGAAACCTCCAACCTCAAGTTACGGCCTTCCGCACAACGTCCCAAGACCAGCAGGCTGCTAAGAATCACCCAACGGAGCGACGAAAGCGGAGCAGTCATCTCGTCCAGCATCCCCGCCACCTGCACCGTGAAGGTATGCTCCCGTTCAGCCAATAACGGCTGCGCCGTCTTCATGATATCCCCCAAAAGAACCGCCACGTCAAAAGTAGTAGTAGTCAAAGTCGCTTTTCTCTCATCGCGTATCACCACCGAGGTAAGGTCCTCCAACATGGACAACAACTGCTGCCCGGCCTCAAAAATCGCAGTTAAATCCTCTTGTTGAAAATTGGTGATCGGGCCATCAATCCCATTCAAAATCACCTTAGAAAAACCGGTGATTGCATTGATTGGAGTTTTAAGATCATGTCGCAGGTTGCGCAGAGAACGGATATTAAAGGCAGTCGCTGCATCCGCTCTGGCCGTCAGGAACCCTAAAGCCATCGCATTCAAGGTTTGGTGCAAACCAAGAGCATAATCATCGCGTTGTTGCTCATCGGAAAGCAAATCAGCCAGATACTCCAATAATGCGGCCTGCAGGTCAACTATCTCTATGGCAAAAGGAGCAGTCAGTTCAAAAAGCGCCGTTCCCAACTCGCGAGCGGCACCGTCAGTGATCACATCTTGCGTAACCAATGACGCGCTCTCCAGTGCCAACCCCGCCACCCGCGACTGCACCTCTGGCGAGAGTGGTTCAAGGGCAGCTAGGGAGAGCATTTCTTCCCAATGCGTTACTAACATGGAGATAGTCTCTTGGATACGATGTTGTAATTGCTCTGCCCCCGATTCACACATAGCTACTCCTCACCTAAATTTTCGCTGAACAGCTACTATTATTATCTAAATCTTCAAATTTCCAAGTAAGTCCAGGATAGGCATAAAAAAAGAGTCACCCGGCTAAGCCAGGTGACTCTCTAAACATTAAATTAACGATTTACCAAAAGTTCGTGGGGCTGGGGGATGCATTCCCTGAACCACCACCAACGATCTCGACATCAGCAGCTTGTAGCCCTTTGGGGGTCTCTTCAATACTGAATTTAACGCGCTGCCCCTCTTCAAGGGAGCGGAAGCCATCCGCGGTGATCGCGGAATAGTGAACGAATACGTCTTCGCCTTCCTCACGGGAAATGAAGCCGTAACCTTTCGCGGCATTAAACCATTTGACAGTTCCAGATTCTTTCTCACTCATAGTATTTCTTCTTCCTTCTTGCACCTACATGCAAATAATTTTACACGAGCAAATTTATCAATTCGATTCTACAAAAATAACCGCTTGGATGTGAAGAGCCAAGCGGTTTATGCACCGAAACTCAAAATTCACTCTATCCAACACGCTTTACATTATAACACCCTCTCAAAAATTGGCAAATCAGCCTAGAAGAAACTTCTCAGGATTAAAACAAGTAGCGTGACAAGCTGTGGGCTGGCATCTTAGCATTTCAGCACGGGCTAAGGCTGTCGGCCGTTAGCCGCCAGCACTGCGCGCACTAACGGTAACACGCGCGCAGGCACTGTTTCGAGTGGTCCCGCAACCGAACAACCGGCGGCTTGACGGTGCCCGCCGCCACCTAACCCTTTGGCGATCTGCGCGACGTTGTATCCCGGCCGCGCGCGGAAACTTATCTTCACGCTACCATCTCGCATTTCCAGGAAAGTAACGCTGATGTCCGCTTCTGCTACTCGGCTGATCAAATTACCTAGAGCTAGATCGTCGTGATCTTCGATGCCCAGAGCCTCTTTCTCCGCTAACGGGAAGGTAATCCACGCCACTCGTCCGGCCAATTGCAAACGGTTCAGGGCTACTCCCCACCCACGCATTTGCTGGTAAGGGACTGAATCCAAGGTTTTTTGCATGATGCCTAAGTAATCCCCCCCCGCCTCTATCAATTCGGCCACCATAGAAAGCACTTCCGGCGTAGTGGACTCGGTGCGCAACCCGCGTGTGTCTGTGAGCGTAGCCAGCAGCAAACAAGTCGCGATATCGCTTCCGACGGGGACACCTAATGCCCTAATCAAAGCCAACATAGGCAACGCTGTCGCTGCGGCCTGCGGGGCGATGAGGCTAACATCCCCAAACCCGTCGTTAGTCTCGTGGTGATCAATGACCAGGAGTGGTATACGCCCGCGCCAGGATTCGTTATAAAGTCCACCGGTGCGTTTGAGATCGCTCATGTCAACCACCACGACCAGATCAATATCGGCGTCCGCGGGTACCTCGGTGCGGAACTCTGCCGCGCCGGGCAAATACGCCATCGTGGTCGGGATAGGATGGGGACAAGCTATCTGCGGTTCCTTCCCCAGATGTTGTAGCGCCAACCGCAAGGCCAACGCACAACCGATAGTATCTCCGTCGGGACGAGGATGAGTGAGTAACAATGGTCGCTGGCTGGCGCGCAACAGCTCCATGGCTGCGGTCAATACTTGTGGGTCGAGTTTCATTCTTCCACCTCTTCCGCCTGTAACTGCTTCAGCAAAGATTCTATATGTGAACCTTCATCTAAGGATGGATCGTAGACAAAGGTCAACCTGGGGATGTGACGCAAACGCAACGTCGGGGCTAATTTACCCATCAACCAGCCGGACGCTCCATCCAAAACCTCCTGGATTTCCTGCTGACGCTGCTCCTGTTTTTCTAATCTCTCTCCCTCGTCGAGAATGGCGAGAGCTTCGTCGCCCGCTATCATCGGGGGAAGAATACTGTAATAGACCTCTGCCCGACTGGTATCCCGGTTCACCTCGACGCCGGTGATGGAGACATCGTTCAAGCGCGGATCTTTACTCTTTTCCAGTAATAACAATGTGATTTTACGACGTACTAATTCATTGATCCGGCGTATATATTTTCTACCCATTTTAGCCTCTTCTGTTTGGTTACTTCTTAATAGAAACTGGATACCTTGATAGTATCCAGTTTCCCAGGGTCAATATCAATAGTCTCTCTACGCGCGTTGTTCGCGCTCCATAACGTGAAAAAGAAAAACATCACGCTCTTTTAGCGCGTTGAAGCCTTCAATTCTGATGCCGCACTCGTAGCCCTGTTTTACCTCGCGTACATCGTCCTCAAAGCGTTTGAGAGAAGCAATCCCCCCCGCATAAATTTGATTTTTGCCACGATAGACGCGCACGGAAGCGTTACGGCGCACAACCCCATTAGCCACATAACAGCCGGCCACTTGCCCCAAACTAGGGATATCAAAGAGTGCGCGGACTTGAGCTTTGCCAATCACTTTTTCCACATACACAGGTTCCAACAAGCCCTGCAGTGCCATCGCGACATCATCAACCAGCTGGTAGATAATTTCGTAGATTTTAATCTCGATATTTTCTTCGTCAGCCATACGTCTAGCGATACGGTCAGCATTGACGCGGAAACCTATCACCAGGGCTTCTGAAGCTGCCGCCAGGTTGATATCTGATTCGGTGATATTGCCGGCAGCGGCGCGAATAATGTTGATTTCAGTTTCCGCTGTATCTAGTTTCGCCAAGGAATCAACGATCGGTTCAATGGAACCTTGCACATCCGTTTTGAGTACGATGTTGAATTCCTTGATGTTCCCCTCTCGAATGCGAGCAGCCAGGGCATCCAGGGTCAAGGGGCCACGGGTGTAATCCTGTCTCCTCACCCGAGCAGCCTCTTGGCGATTACGGGCAATCGCGCGAGCAGTGCTCGCTGCGGAGATGGTTTCTAGGCGATCTCCAGCAGCAGGCACTTCGTTCAACCCTAAAACTACTGCCGGAGTGCCTGGTGGCGTAGTGCGATGCCGACGGCCGTTTTCATCCTCCAACGCGCGAATGCGCCCCCAGGTCTTGCCCACTACGATCACATCTCCCGTGTGCAGCGTGCCATTCTGCACCAGGACCGTCGCTATCGGGCCGCGACGGCGATCCAACTTCCCTTCTAACACAGAGCCTACCGCCGGCGCGTTGGGGTTAGCTTGCACCCCGATTTCGTCGGCCAGTAAGATGATGGCTACCAAAAGATCCTCTAGCCCTTCGTGCAACTTGGCCGAAACGGGGATAACCATAGTATCGCCGCCCCACTCGTCGGGCATTAAACCGACATCGGCGAGCTGTTGTTTAACATATTCCGGTTGCGCATGAGGACGATCCATCTTGTTCAGGGCCACCAGAATTGGCACATGCGCAGCGCGGGCATGATCAATAGCTTCCAAAGTCTGAGGTTGCACGCCGTCATCAGCAGCCACCACCAATACGGCGATATCGGTGGTGTGAGCACCCCTCGCGCGCATTGCCGTGAAAGCCTCGTGGCCTGGCGTATCCAAGAAGGTGATAGAACGCGCTTCATGTTTAATCATGTAGGCTCCGACGTGCTGGGTGATGCCACCACTCTCCCCTCCAGCGACATTGGCCTTACGGATAGCGTCCAACAAGGTGGTTTTGCCGTGATCTACATGTCCCAACACCGTTACGACGGGAGGCCGCTCGCGCAGGTCAGCCTCATCTTCTTCAGCCAGCAGCTGCTGCCACGGAGAAAGCTGCTCCTCCTCATCCTCTTCCGGCTCTACATAAGGAGGACGCCCCTCGAAACCAAATTCAGCAACGATGATGGCAGCAGTATCAAAATCAAGCTGTTGGTTGATGCTGGCTAATATCCCATTGCTCATCAGAGTCTTGATGAGCTGGATAGGGGTAATCCCCATTAGTTCCGCCAGATCACGCACGGTGATAATTTCTGGGATGATGATTTCTTTACTTTGATCTTCTGATTTATTCATCTGTCAAGCTCCTTATTGTGCTGCCCCAGTATTACCTAGGGATAAATCGCGATAATTATTACTTCTGGTTCCTCACGAAATGTTCAGTTCTGCAGATGTAGTTAAGGCCAGTTGGCCAGATAGGAATTCAAGATATCCAGGTCTTCTTTGGTCAAAGTACATCTCAAAGCATGGTCCAGGATATGACGCGAAAGCGCGCGCTCCCAACAAGACCGCTGGCGACAGAGATACGCCCCTCGCCCATTTGCTTTTCCGGTCTCATCCACAACCACAGTCCCTTCTGGCGTGCGCACCACCCGTAACAGTTCACGTTTGGGACGTTTAACACGGCAAGCCACGCAAGTGCGCTCCGGGATATGTCGCTTCGGTCGCTTGCTAGCCATCACTAAGTCTTAACTCCTCTGAGGAATAAGTCTAAAGTCGCAAGTCAAAAGTCTAAAGTCTCCTCTAAAATGAGGGTCTCTGGGACTTGGCGGGGCAAGTGCCACGCGACGTAAATTTTTCACCACAGATTACACGGATTACACTGATTACACTGATTTTTTACTTTTTTCCGTGTTAATCCGGGAAATCCGTGGTTAATTTTAACTCAACCCCGCGAATTCCCCAAGAGCCCAAAAAGTTAAAGGGGCAGAGAGTTGCCCACCTCTCCCCCCCCTAACTAGGCTATTCCATCCACTCCAGTTGGGCCACAACTATCAAGTACAGAGCCACACACGGGAGAGAGTTAGCGACAGCCGCGAAACTTCCCTGTCGTATTAGCTTACATCTTAGCTCGACGGGTGCTTAGGGTTCACAGAGAGCATGCTTCTAATCTTCTGCTTGGCGATCTTCCCACGTTTCATACGTGCCATCCTGATTTTTTCTGCGCATAGCGTAAGTTTCCCCGGTTTCCTCATTGTAAACTAGCGCATTCTTATTTCCCTGATGTTTCCGTCCTTGCTGTTTATTGAATTCCACTTCTTCCTTAGAAACTGGCAAGGAACTCTTGCTACGTCGGGGCTTCTTTTTACGGAGTTTCTCCTTACTGGCAGACAATGCCGCTTGTAGAGCCTTAATAGCCGCGCTGTCAAACTTGATGATCTGCTCTTCGCTGGAGGGAATCTCGCTCTCCTCCACCATTGGTTCTTCAGGCGCCTCTGCTGCTGCTTCTTCCACCGCCTCTGTAACCTCCGCAGGTTCGACTGCGGGCACCACGGCGGGTTCAGGCTCCTCCATCACCGGCTCGGGAGCGGCTACTTCTACGGGAGCCTCAGGCGCGATGCGCTCTTCAGAAACCACTTCTGGCTCAACCTCACTCCCCACAAAGGCATACGGACTCGCTTTGACAGCCTTTTTGATCTGCACCAGAGCTTTAGCGCCAACTCCATCCAATATCAACAGCGCCTCATCACCTTGAGCCATCTTCCCCATCACTTCGCCTACGTTCTGTAGACCGCCTTCAGCGAGATGGGCTATGACCCTGTCCGACAAGTCCAAGATGTGCAAACCCGCTTCGTAAGCAGCCGGAGGAACCGTGGCGAGAGCCTCGTGCGCAGCTGCTTGTTGAGCGCTTTGGTCTTCACGCTGTGCCGCCAAACGAGCTTCTTCTTGTTGTGCCCCAGGCCGTGCCCGGTCACGCCTCTCAATAAAAGCGCGGTGCGTTACTTCCAACACAGTCTTAATAATGCGTCGCTCTTCATCAGTATAGGGGTAGCGATTTTTATCATGGTCTTGAATAATATTGGCCAGACGCGGCACTAATCCCACAATCTCTTTATGTCCATCTAACAAATCCGGGCGATTGTTAATAGCCTGGAGCGCACTTAATGCTGCCCCAGTCACACCCTGGATGTCTACCCGCCAACCGGTTATCTTGGCCGACAGGCGAGCATTCTGCCCCGACCGTCCAATCGCCAGCGAAAGTTGCTCATCGGCCACGACCACAGAAGCAGTACGCCCTTCGGCGCGATTCTCATCTAGCACCACACTCAGAATCCCATCTAGGCTGAGTGCATTCTTGATAAATTGGGTCTGGCCTTCAGCCCATTTTATGATATCGACACGCTCTCCATTGAGCTCCCTAGAGATATTTTGAACCCGGCTGCCTCTAATACCCACACAAGCACCCACCGGATCCAATCCCTCTTGATGACCAAGTACCGCCACCTTGGAACGAGTGCCGGCTTCACGCGCAATAGCTTTGATTTCTATCTGCCCAGACCGGATTTCCGGCACCTCTATCTCCAGCAAGCGCAGCAACATAGCTGGATGACTGCGCGAAACCAATATCTGCAAACCCCGTGGGGAACGTTGTACCGACAAGACATAAACCCTGATTTTTTTGTGCAGCGGGTAATATTCCCCCGGTATCTGCTCGCGGCGTGGCAACCGGGCTTCTTCTCGCCCTTCCAGGTGCATAGCAACGCCCTGGGGGTGAATAGATTGTATAGAGCCGATCACTATCTCGCCTTCTTGGCGTATAATGCGTGAATACTGACTCTCGCGCTCCGCTTCCTTTAGACGTTGCATAATAACCTGCTTAGCAGTTTGAGCGGCAATGCGTCCGAAATTATCGGAAGTGACGGGAATCATACAGGTCGTGCCTAGCTCAATCTCAGGATAGCTGCCGCGAGCTGCGGCGAGTGAAATTTCAGTCTCCGCGTTCTCTACTTCTGCCACCACGTGCTTTTCAATGAAAATCTGCGCTTGCCCAGTGTGAGTATTGATCTCCGCAGCGACATTCTGATCTAGGGCAACCTTCCAATCTCGACGATAAGCAGAAACTAGAGCTGCCTCAATAGCGTCCGACACTACCTCTTTGGAAAGATTATATTCAGCACAAGTTTGCCCAAATGCTAGAGCGAATTCACTTTTCATTAAATAACCATCCTTCAACTTACTACATTACCACACAGTGCCGAATTACAGAGAAAAGTGGGGGATTTCCCCCACTCTTCAAAGGTTACTTCTACACTTTACTGCCAGCCATTATAACATAGCTAAGGGTTTAGGCAAGAATGAATCAAGGCAACTGCGTCTACATTTATCACTGTGCGTTATTGCTGCCTAAACAGAGTTGGGCGGTAATAGACAGTCTCTCCGGTGGCGAGCTGTGCAGCTTGTCGTGCGTTAATGGCCCCCGCCAATTGTCATTCCGAGCAAAACGGAGCGTAGCGTAGTGCCAGCGAGGAATCTTCCACGTCCGCTCAATGATAATTAGGCGCAGCTAGTAGATTCCTCGCTGCCGTCAACCGCCGGTGCGTTGAGATGGCTTAACTTTAGATTCAATTACCCGGAAGAGTGAATTTATCGCCTAGGTGCTATCTCCATTCACAAAATACATTTTGACTAGACCCTTATGTTTGGCGAGGATTTCACCCCGGTACTCACAGTCGAACTGCTCTTTGATAAGCGCGTAAGTACCCGTGGAGATATTCACCCGCCCGATTTCACCCGAGGATTCCATGCGCGCGGCGATCACGACCGTATCCCCCCAGAGGTCGTAGGCGTATTTCTTTTGGCCTACAATTCCTGCCACTACCGGGCCGCTGCTGATGCCGATGCGAATTTCCCAATAGTGCCGGCCGTGCTGCTGCCGCGTCTCCTTATTCCGTTGGGTAAAAGCCGCGATCTCTAGCGCTGCCCTCACGATATCCACCGCGTGCGTCTCATTGGGGAAAGGCACCCCCCCGGCGCACATATAACTATCGCCGATGGTCTTTATCTTTTCCAGACCGTATTTTTCGATCACCGTGTCAAAGAAAGAGAAATAATAATCCAGGTCATCCACCAGCTCTTGAGGACTAAGCTGCTCGGCGGTGCTGGTAAAGTTAGCGAAATCGGTAAACATGATGGAGACGCTCTCAAACAATACCGGCGTGACCTGACCGTGCTCTTTGATCTCAGTGATGATCCCCTCTGGCAGAACGTTGCGCAGCAGCGCAGCGCTCTTTTGCTGCTCCTGGGCCAACGCAGCCTCAATCTCTTTGCGCGCGGTGATATCATCTTTGACCGCCAGGTAGTGAGTTGTCCGGCCTTTCCCGTCCTTCACCGGAGAGATAGTCGCGGTTTCCCAGTAAAGATCGCCATTCTTTTTGCGGTTGAGCATCTCCCCTTGCCAGACCTCGCCCCGGGTGATAGTATCCCATAAATCCTGATAAAATTCGGGAGGATGTTCGCCCGACTTGAGAACGCGGGGGTTTTGGCCGAGGGCCTCTGCGGCCGTGTAACCAGTGATGTGCGTGAACGCGGGATTGACAAACTCGATATTGCCCTCCAGGTCTGTGATGACGATGGTGCTGCCGCTCTGTTCCACCGCCCGCGAGAGTTTACGCAATTCCTCTTCAGCCTTTTTACGCGCGGTGATATCTTGTTTGATGGCGATAAAATGGCTGATCTCACCGCGTTTATTGCGCATAGGGGTGATAGTCTGTTCTTCAGTATAGAGGTTGCCATTCTGACGACGGTTGATGGTTTCACCGTGCCAAGACCGCCCCGCCGAGATAGCTTCCCAGAGCTCTTTGAAAAATGCCTGGTCGTGCTCTCCTGACTGGAGCAGGCGGGGATTCTGACCAACCGCTTCCTCGAAAGTATAGCCGGTCAATTTGGTAAAGGCCGGATTGACCCAGTTGATCGTGCCGTTGCTGTCGGTGATGACGATGCCGTTGGCGGCCGCGTCTAGAGCTGCCGCTTGTAGCCGTCGGGTCTCCGCGCTCTGCTTGTAGCGCAGCGTCGCCCCCAGCTGGGCCGCCACTGCCGTGACCAGCTCTACCAAGCGTTGATCTTCCGTCCGCGGTTCGGTCATGTAAAAGACCAGCACAGCCAGCAGCTCTTCTTCAATGAGCACGGGAACCCCCAGCGCTGCTTTGAGGCCGGCCTCTATCGCGTATTGGACGCGGTGGTAGACCTGGCTAGGAAGGGACGAAATATCCCGCTGCCACTCTGGTTGCCCAGAGAGCCATACCCGGCCCGGCAAGCCTTTGCCGGGGGCAAAGGTAAACTTATGACTGCTCTGGTCGAAGCGTTCTAGTGTAGCCGCATCGTCGCTACGCTGATAACTGGTCCGGCTATTTTCCAGAACCGTACCGTCCACACTGGGCAACCAGGCCTCGCCGAAGATCCACCCGGTATGTTCGACCAGCAGGCGCAGTGCCGTATGCAACGCGCCCGCAAAGTCTGGCGCCGAACTGGTGCTCTGGGTCAGCGTTAGTAACAGCCGGATCTCGGTTTCGATTTGCTGGCTTGCGGTGACATCGTGCCAGAGCATGAGCCGCCCGGTCAGTTGTCCGCGCCGGTCGTGTAAGGGGGAGACGTTCAAAGCGAAGATACGCTCCCCTTCCGCGTTGCTATCTAGCACAACCTCGGTCTGTAGGTCCTCGTTGCCTGCTGCCTGACATAATTTTACCGAGGCGGTACAGGCGGGGAAAAGCGAGGTGATGGGCTGCCCGATAATTTCAGGCAGCTCATTGCCGATCAGGTCTTGAGCTGCTGGGTTCAGGTCTGCCACCCGGTTGAGGGAATCCAATACGATCATGCCGTCGCGCATATTCTCAACGAGCACATCGCGGGCCACCGGCAGGATACTCAACACTCGCTGGTGAGACATGCCCCAGGCAATCACCAACCCACCCAGCGCAAATAAAATAGGAGCTAGATTTAGCCGTTTTGGCGTCAATCCCATCAAGTAGGCCAAAATCCCTACCCAACTGACGGATGCAAAACTCAAAAGAAAAGTAATCTGGCGGCGATAATGAGAGGTGGAGCGAGCGAGGGCTATCACCAGCAAAGCCACACCGATTAGGGAGAGAATATTCGCATAAGCGAGATTGACCCAGTACCACACACCCGCCGTAAAACTAATTGCATTAAAAGGAAGCGTCATTTCCAGGGTGGGCTTAAGCCAGAGCAGCTCGTGATATTCGTTGGTCAGCACCAACGCAATGGTGACCAAGGGTATGATAAAGAGCAATCTTATATTGCGGCTAGTCAGTCGCTTTCGCCAATCGGTATAGGTCAACACCAGAGCCAGCCACTCTACAGGAGGAGTCACCATTCCCAGATATTGCAATTTTGACCAAAAGAGCGAGGCGGTGAGTTCCGTGCTGATCATAACTAGGCCATAAAAGAAAGCCCAGAGAGCAGTTGAGAACATCATCGCCGCAAACCATTTAACCCCTGGAATCGACTGCCGTCGCAAACTCCAGGTAGTTAATCTAATGGCGATAAAAGAGGCAATAAAAAACGGTATAGCGTAAGGTGTGTATTGCCAGTGCATTATTTGACCTCAATAGGGTGTGGGGAGAGAGCAGCTTCTCCTAATTGTGGGGTCTCTGGGAATTGCCATGGTGGATGCCCCGCGACGTAAATTTTTCACCACAAATTACACGAATTACACTGATTTTTTA
>JAYELZ010000263.1:0-8006 GCA_034717835.1 Chloroflexota bacterium | reverse complement strand
TAGTCGGTTAGTCGAGTAGTCGGTTAGTCGGTTAGTCGAGTAGTCGAGTAGTCGGTTAGTCGAGTAGTCGGTTAGTCGAGTAGTCGAGTAGTCGGTTAGTCGAGTAGTCGGTTAGTCAGTTAGTCGGTTAGTCGGTTAGTCGAGTAGTCGGTTAGTCGGTTAGTCAGTTAGTCATTGTTCATTGTTAGCCAACTGGATTGACTATCAGACTACTCGACTGCTAGACCATCAGACTACCGGACTACCGGACTACCAGACTACCAGACTACCAGACTACCAGACTACTAGACTCTCTCCCATGCCGCACGGCGACGGTCTCGGCCAGGATGGAGAGGGCGATAAATTGCGGTTCTTTGCCACCGATGTTCAGTCCGACCGGACCGTGGATGCGTGAGAGCTCTGCCTCGGTGAACCCGGCGGCCAGGAGCGTAGCATGGCGGTCGGCTTGCGTGACGCGACTACCCAAGAAGCCGATGTAGTAGGCGTCGCTCTCTAACGCCAGCGTCAGCGCGGGGATGTCGAACTTGGCATCGTGGAAGAGCACCACGACTGCCCAACCAAGATTGAGATCGGCGGAGGTGAAGGCTTTTTGCGGCCAGCCGAAACGCTGTTCCGCGTGCGGAAAACGCTCCGCGTTGAGGAAGGTGCGCCGTGCATCGCTGACTATGACACGGTAGCCGACAATCTGGGCCATGCGCGCTAGCGGTTGCGCGATGTCGGTCGCGCCGAAGATCAGCATGGTGGGCGGCGGCGGAATTACTTCCAAGAAGACCTCGCCCTGGGGATAACTATGTTTGTGCGCGTGCGGCCCCGGCCAGAGTTGTTCCAGATCCGCCAGTACGGCGGCATCCAACTCCGGGTCGCCGAGTGTGCCGCGTATGTCGCCGGTCGCGGTGCGGAGCAGGTGTACTGGCTCATCCGTGCGCGAGGCGAAGCCGACGGCTCTCCCGGCATCCAACTCAATCAGTAATTGAGCGTAGAGCAGGCTCCAACGTTCGATCAAGATATCGACGGAACCGCCACAAGCCAGCCCCGCGCTCCACGCTTCTGTGTCGCTCACCCCGAAGAAAGGGCGGCGCATGGTGAATTGGCCGTGCAGTACCGCCTCCATCTCCGCGATAGTGTCGCCATCCACGCAACCGCTGCTCACCGAACCGGCTACGTCACCCCGCGCGTTGAGCGCCATGCGGGTGCCGGGGGTGCGCAGCGAGGAGCCGCGCGTTTCCACAATGGTGGCTAGGACAATCCCGGTCTGACCGGCGGCCTGCCAACGTTTTAGTGCAGGTATAATCTCTCGCATTTGGTACTCCTTCACAAAATAGCAAATCGGCAAATGGCAAAGCGGCAAATCTATTGAATCCGTTCCAACTGTTGCCTGAAATTTCCGTGCGGGGATGGTGTGGCAACCCACCTAGTGGAATTAATTGCTAATCCTCCTAATCTGTGTTTCCAGCGCCGCCAGTTGTTCTTCGATTTCCGTTAAATTATCCTGGGTGGCGTTGAGTTTATCGCGTTCCGCGCGGATGAAGCGGGTGTAAGGGGCGATGGCTTCCCGGATGTGGCGAAGGCTGCGTTGCAGCTCGCGGTCGAATTGCTGGGTGAGCGCGCTCATCAACTCCTGGCGCATAGTCTCGATCTTCTCGCGTAACTCGCGTTTCACCTTCCGGCGGCGGGCGGGGATGACGAAGAAGCCCAACGCGGCCAGCGTGCCGGCGGCTAAGATGCCGGTCAAATCCAGGGCGGTGGTGGTGAAGAGCGTGGTAAGCAGGGCGCCCAAGCCCAGCGCGCTGATTTCCACCAGGGCAGTCTCGGCGACAGCCAGTTGCAGCGCGATGGAAATTTGATTGGCCTCAGCGGCTTGATCGTAGGTCTCTAGCGTGAGTCGCGCCGCGTTTCCTACTGTTGCCAACAGATGATCCCGGTCGTAACGGAATGAGCCGCCGACCCGTCCCACGATATGCGGAGCGTGTTTCTGACGGCGCTCGCTGATGTGCTCCATCACCGCCTCCCACTGGCGCAAATCGTGCGCTACCAACCAATCTATGATCTCTGTAACCTGCTCCTCTATCACTTGTGGCGTGGCAGCGACAACTTTGCGTTTGAACTCCTCTTGAAGTTGCTGCTTGTTCAGCAAGTCAAAGAGGCGGGCCAACCGTAATGTTTCATCGAAATAGTTCATGCCGCGTTGCTCAAAGGCGTGTAGGGTGTTATCCACATCGGCGAGTCGATAACGGAAATCTCGTTGCATTTCCTGTTCGTAGCTTGCCAACTGTTCCTCTATCTCCCGGACAACTTGGACGTCAGCCGCTAGCAGCCCCAACCGTCCGCTGATCACTTGCGCAGTCTCCGCAATCAGCCGTTGGCCCACCCCGATGGGATTTTGTAGTTTGAGACGCAAGCGCTCGGTCTCGTCCAGCGTGGCGGTGATGCTCTCTTCCAGCGCGTCAAAGCGGCTGGCGGCCCGTAACTCCGCGTCAGCTTGCTCCCTGGCGCGCAGCGCCTGGCGGGCTGAGATGGGGAAGATCTGCGGAGAGAATCCGAGTAAAGTCTGCGCGTTCGCGGTGACAAAATCCACGATCTGCTCGATCTCCACCTCCGTCTCCAGAATATCAATCTTGTTGATAATGAGGGCTACCTTTTTGCCCCAAGCGCGGATGCGCTCCAAAAACTGCCGTTCGCTCTCCGTGAACGGACGGTCGGCGGAGGTGATGAAGAGCACCATATCGGAACGCGGCACAAATTCCCGCGTGAGCGCTTCATGCTCGCGGTGGATGGCGTTGGTGCCGGGCGTATCCACGATATTGATCTCGCGCAGTAGCTCGACCGGCGCGGTGAGGGTCTGCAAAGAGGTCGCGCCGGTGGTCGTCGCCACTTCCGGGCCATACTTGAGCAGCTGGATGTGCCTGGTGGTGGGCGTGACGCCTTCTTCTAACATCCGTGTGCCCAACAGTGCGTTGATGAAGGAGCTCTTGCCGGAGTTGAACTCTCCCACAATGACCAGCAGAAAGAGCTCATCCAATTGGTGGATGGAGCGCGCCAGTATCTGCTCCTGCTCCTCTGCGACCTTGAACTTAACCAGGGCCACCTGGAGTTTGTTCAGCCACTCTCGCTCGGTGGCTAGAATGCGATTTTGTTCTTTGGTCAGAATACGTTGGAGCATGAGACCTCCTGGGTTTTAGTGGGTTAGTCTGGTAGTCCTTAGTCAATTAGTCTGATAGTCCTTAGCTAATTAGTCTGGTAATTCTTAGTTAATTAGTCTGGTAGTCGCCAGGCTCGCCGCGCCGCTACACCCCAAAGTCGACAAGGATAGCTTGGGCCGGTCTCCTGACCGTGCCCGCGCTATGCAGCGCAGTTAATACGGAGGTGGCTCGGTCGTGAGACCGGCCACAGCTAAAAGATAAATTTCGTGGTAAACGTTCAGACCTCCGAGGTTTTGACGGTAATTTGACCTGGGAAGCGAGCTGTATATCACCAGCACCTGCCACAGGAGTACCAGCTGCTAAACCTCGGAGGTCTTTGCATGAGGGTGTTTTTCCTTACCCCCTGAACGCTTACATTTCGTGTTGCGTGTTCCGTCTCTCGACTCAATTTATGGCTCGGTCAGGAAGCCTGCCCTGAGTCCGCGAAGGGACCGGCCACAGCTGGCTCCACCAGTCAGAATCGGGAGATTCCTCGCGGGCAACGTCGCTGACGCTCCGTTTGGCTCGGAATGACACTAGTCCACGCAGGTGGACTTTGCAAAGGTAGCCGCGATTTCAGTCGCCAGGCTCGCCGCGCCGCTACGCCGCTGGGACGCTAAGACGCTGAGTCGCTACGACGCTCTATCATCGCTGCCACAAATCCCTTGAACAACGGGTGCGGACGCTGCAAGCGTGTCTTGAACTCCGGGTGGAACTGGCTCCCGACCATCCACGGATGCTCGCGGAGTTCCACTACTTCCACCAACCGCCGGTCAGGTGAAAGCCCGCTGAAGGTCATCCCCGCCGCGCTCAACACGTCGCGGTAAGCATTGTTGAACTCGAAGCGGTGCCGGTGCCGCTCTTGCACCTCATCCACGCCGTAGGCTGCGTGGGCCTTACTCCCCGGTTGGAGCACGCAGGGATACTCGCCCAACCGCATCGTGCCGCCCATCTCGGCGAGTGCGTGTTGATCCGGGAGCAGCGCGAGGATAGGGTGTTTAGTCTGTGGATCGAACTCCGTGCTGTTTGCTTCGTCGGTGTGCAGCGCGTGCCGGGCCAGCTCGATGCACATGACTTGCATGCCTAAGCAGAGTCCCAGATAGGGGATTTGCTCCTCCCGCGCGCTATGCGCCGCCACGATCTTCCCCTCTATCCCCCGATAGCCAAAGCCGCCGGGCACGATGATGCCATCGGCCGCCCGCAGATGGGCCAACCCCTTCCCGCGTTCCAACTTCTCGCTCTGTAACCAGTCTATCTCCACGTCGCGCTCAAAGTGCAGCGCGGCATGGATCAACGCCTCGCGCACGCTGGTATAAGCATCGTGCAACTCCACGTACTTGCCCACCAGGGCGACCCGCACTGGCGGCTTGGATTTGGGCTTCTTCAGCAGCGCGACCGCCTCTTCCCACTTGGAGAGCTCCGGCGGCGCGCTCGCCGCTTGCAAATTTAACCGCTTGACCACCAATTCATCCAGACCGGCCTCGCGCAACATCAGCGGTACCTCGTAGATGCTGGCCGCGGTCATGATGGGGATGACGGCCAGCGGCTCCACATCGCAGAAGAGCGAGACCTTGTTGCGGATCTCATCGTTGATGGGGCGGTCAGCCCGCAACCCGATAATATCCGGCTGGATGCCCATGCTGCGCAACTCGCGGACGCTATGCTGTGTCGGCTTGGTCTTGAGTTCCCCGCTGGCGCTCAGATAGGGGAGCAGCGTGATGTGGAGGTAGAGCACATTTTCACGTCCGACATCATTACGCAGCTGGCGGATCGCTTCTAGAAATGGCTGCCCTTCGATATCGCCTACCGTCCCGCCGATCTCCACCAACGCGACATCCGCTTGCAGCTGGCGCGCAGCCTTCACGATGCGCTGCTTGATCTCTGTGGTCACGTGCGGCACCACCTGGATCGTGCCGCCCAAATAATCGCCGCGTCGCTCCTTGGCGATTACGTCTTTATACACCTGGCCCGCAGTGAGATTGTTGAGCTGGCTCAAATTCTCGTCGATAAATCGCTCGTAGTGCCCCAAATCCAGATCTGTCTCGGCGCCATCCGCCGTCACAAAGACCTCGCCGTGCTGGTAGGGCGCCATCGTGCCGGGATCCACATTGAGGTAGGGATCGAGTTTCTGGATAGAGACGCGGAGGCCGCGCGCTTTGAGCAGCCGTCCCAGAGAGGCGGCCGTGATCCCCTTGCCTAGCGAGCTGACGACCCCTCCTGTTACAAAAATATATTTAATTGTCATTTGACTTTCCCCCCTAACTGTCTATTCTACTGGCAACCGACTAACTTTCAACTGTTAGTCCGGTAGTCGGGTAGTCGATTAGTCTGTTAGTCTGTTAGTCCGGTAGTCCGGTAGTCGGGTAGTCCGGTAGTCGGTAGTCCGGTAGTCCGGTAGTCGGGTAGTCCGGTAGTCCGGTAGTCTGGTAGTTGGCTCATCGCTAAGACGCCAAGACGCTAAGATGCCGAGACGCTAAAATTCTTTGTGTCTTTGCGCCTTGGCGGTGAAATCCTTTGACATTTGACTTTCGACATTTAACTTTCAACTTTCAACTTTCAACTTATTCTCTAACGGAGGCTTTTATGCCCCAATATGATCTCATTTTCCTCCACGCTCCCAGCGTCTACGATTTCCGCCAGCGCGCCACCCTCTGGGGGCCAATCTCTGATCTGGTGCCCTCAACGCCGGTCTTTGATATGTATCCAATTGGCTTTGCCACCTTGCTCTCGCACCTGCAACGGCGCGGTTTCAGCGTGCGCATCAACAACCTGGCGGCGCGCATGGTGCGCTCCCCGCGCTTCGACCCCGAAAAAGCCATCGCTAACCTGAATGCGCGCGCTTTCGCCATCGACCTGCACTGGCTTCCCCACGCTCACGGGGCGTTGGAGGTGGCCCGGCTGGTCAAGAAGCACCATCCCGACGCGCCGGTCATCGTAGGGGGCTATTCCGCCTCCTATTTCCATCAGGAGCTGGTGCGTTATCCTTTTGTGGATTATGTGTTGCGCGGGGATTCGACAGAAGTACCGCTGGAGCGACTGCTCACGTGTTTATTAGCCGGGGATGACACCAAATCTGTCCCCAACCTTACCTATCTTGACGCGCAAGGGGGGCTGCACGCCAACCAGCTCACCGAAGTGCCGGCGGACTTGGATCACCTGACGTTGGATTATTACCCGCTGGTGCGCTCCGTCGTCCGCGACCGCGACCTGCTGAATTATGCCCCTTTCAGTCACTGGTTGGAATATCCTATCATGGCCCTGCTCACCGTGAAAGGTTGCACGCGGAACTGCACCATCTGCGGCGGCTCGAACTTCGCCGCACGCTCCCTCTCGGCCCGGCAGGAGCCGGCCTATCGCTCGCCGGAGCGGCTGGCCGAGGACGTGCGGCGCGTGGGCGCGCTCAGTCGCGGCCCCATCTTCCTCTTAGGCGATCTGCGCCAAGCGGGCCTGGATTACGCGCGCCGCTTCTTCCGCGCCGTGCAAGGCTACAGGGGCGCGGTCATCGTTGAATTCTTCTGGCCGGTCGAGCGCGCCTACATGGAGGAGCTGGCGGCTGCGCTCCCCGACTTTATCGTCGAGTTCTCGCCAGAATCCCACGACCCCGCTGTCCGCCGTGCCTCCGGCAAACCCTACACCAACGCCGGCATTGAGCAGACCATCGCGGCGGCTTTAGACGCGGGTGCGCGCCGCTTCGACCTCTTCTTTATGATTGGCCTCTCGCAACAGACCGCGGAATCCGCGCTGGCGACCGTGGATTACTGCCGTGAATTGCTCACTCGCTTTGATGCTGGCCGCCTGATCCCCTTCACCTCACCGCTGGCCCCGTTCCTGGATCCCGGCAGTCTGGCCTACGAGCGCGCCGCGCATTACGGCTACCTCCGTCACGCCGCCACGTTGGAAGACCATCGCCGGCTGCTCCTCCAACCCACCTGGAAGCAGATCCTCTCCTACGAGACCCGCTGGTTGGACCGCGACGCCTTAGTCGCCGTCACCTACGAGGCCGGCTGGCGGCTCAACCGCCTCAAACGCGCAGTCGGCCTCATCAGCGCGGCGAAAGCGGCGGAGACCGAGGCGCGCATCGGCCAAGCCCGCGCGCTGATGGCGGAGATCGAAGGTTTGATGGCGCGCTACGCGGGCGCGGCGCTAGAACGCGAACTGCTGGCGCGCAAAGCGCGCATCGACGCCGCGAATACCTCCACCGTCTGCGACAAATCCGAACTCGACGTGCCCGTGGGCCGCATCCCGTTCAAAGTGCTGAATCTGGCGAAGATCGGGTTGGGGGGAGGGAAAGTTGAAGGTTGAAGGGTGAAGATCGAAAGTCTAAAGTCAATGTGTCATTCCGAGCGGAGTTGAGGAATCTACTACGGGCAAATACTTGTAACCAGCTCCCCACCAAGATCTTTTTCGCTTACTCGCTTACTCGCTTACTCACTTACTCGCGCTTCTGTTAGCTGAGTTTGCATTATTGTAGAATAGTGCTACAACTTGCAAAATAAGCTTTGAGTGTGTAGCTTAAGGAGTCGCTGGTGCTCTACACTGCCCTCACCCCACCTGGTTTGTGGATTGTACTTAGCGTTAGCCTGGTGCTTTCTATCCCCGTGTACTTGAAGCGCGACGTGATCAAAAGGTGGTTGCGGTCGTTGAGATTGATCGAGCTAAATTTAGGGCCGTTTGTCTTTGCTCCTAAAGAACCATCAGACGTATCCTCTGAGGAGGAAGAAACTTCTATGTCCAGTCAGGAAATAGCGGATTTGCTGCGTGCGAAAATAAAAATTGATGGCGATGGAAATATCGTAGGAGATGATAACAAAGTTACCATCCTGAAGG
>JAYELZ010000262.1:0-1502 GCA_034717835.1 Chloroflexota bacterium | reverse complement strand
CCCCAGAGGAGCGCGGGGAGCAGAAGCAGTACCCGCGGCAGGGCATGCAAGGGGCGTGCGCTGAGCCGCGCTTGCAGCCAATCTAATCCCAGCGCGGGAAGCAGCGCGACCACCGGCAACATCCCCACGGCGCGCAGGAAGTGCGGCGCGTCTTCGGCTAGGAGCGTGGGCACGGCCATGACGGCGCTCCAGAGCAAGACCAACGCCGCGCTCGCGTTGCGGCGCCAGCGCGCCAACGCCACGCCCACGCCGGTGACGAATGCCAATCCCAGCGCCGGCCCCCAGACTGGACGCCAGGCCAGGTTGTGCCGCCAGATACGGTCGCCGCGCAGGAAGAACATCCCCGCCGTGCGCCAGGCGTGATGCAGGAGTAAGCCCCACGGGTCGCCGCCGTTGATCTCCGGGCTGAAGACGGAGACTTGCCCGCTCCGCCCCAAGATAATTTCGGGATGCAAGCCAGTATAGATGCCCAGTGGGGCGAGGGCGAGCAGCGCCGCGCCGCAGAAAAGGAGTGCGCCGCGCCACCGGGCTAAGGTTTCCTCACGGTGAAAGAGGAGTGCGTAGACTACAAAAGCAGCTAACGCGACCGGCGTAAAGCGCACGGCGGTGTAGGTGTACCAACTCGCGCCGTAGAATGCGCCTGCCGCGATCCAATAGTGAGAGTGGTGTGTCTTCACCGCGCGCGCCGCCTGTGCTAGGCAGAGCGCGCTGAAGAGCGGCAGCAAGACAGCTCTAAACCCCACACGGCTTAGGTGTAGGTGCCAGAAGGTGACGGCCAACACGGCTAGGGACCAGCGTCCAATTTTCTCCCCAAAAAGAACCCGTGCTAAATCATAAGTGGCGGCCAGCGTGAGCACGCCGGTGAAGAAGGAGGGCAGCCGGATGGCTAGCGGGGTGCGGCCCAGCAAGCCTACGCCGGCCGTGACCAGATAGATGAAGAGCGGTTCGCGGCCATTGTTGGCGGTGAAGTAGAGCGGGAAGTGTCCCTCCAACACGTGCAGCGCGTCCAGGCCGTGTTGCGCCTCATCGTGGTAAAGTCCCGGCGGGATTTGGCCGGGAGCGGCCAAACGCAACGCCGCTCCGAGCAGGAGCAGCGCCAACACGAGCGCGCGGTTGCGCCATTGCTGATATTCATTAAATTCCAAAATGTCACCTAAAGTTGAAAGTTAAAGTGATTTGTAATCCGTGATTCGGGAGCGTATGCTAAATCTAGCACTCAATACCTACCCCCCTCCTGACTCATCTGGCGATGAAGAGTAATTCATCAGCGCGATGATTGGTTGAGAGCACGTACTTGTAATGCCTAAATCGCTCTACATGTACATTCTGTTTGTAGAGTTGCAGCAGAGAAAGAATTTCCTGTTCGGAAGGTATTCCGTCGCTGCGATAGGAGACGACCAGAATGCTCTCTTGATAATGGGCAAATAACCGCTCAAAAGCCGTGTAAATCTGCTCCTTATCCGTCCAAACGCAAGGTCGACGTTTTAACCTTCTATGTTTGG
>JAYELZ010000261.1:0-8057 GCA_034717835.1 Chloroflexota bacterium | reverse complement strand
AAGCGAAAAGGCGAGGGGTTGGTAGTAGGCGATTCATCGCCGTCTTTTTTGCGGCACTGCAGTGCATACTACTATCTTCTGACCGCGCTAGCTGGTTTCGGAATGACAAAGGGTTTAGTCGGCGTAGGGCGACTTTGCGACGGTAGCCGCGACTTTAGTCGCCAGGCAAGCGAGAGAGCGATAAAGCGAGAGCCATCTGTGAAATCGGCGTAATCCGTGGATGGTTACGTGATTGCTTTTTGCGTCTGCCCCGACAGGTTGCATGTTCCCAGTTTCCGTCCGCGGAGACTGGGAACGTTTTTTAGCTCGCTAACCGCTACCCCTCACTGTTCTCCACCTCGGGTACTTCTTCTCCTTCTACAGGCAACTCCCCGTGCGCCCGGTTGAAATAAAAATCTAATATCTCATGCGCGATGGGCACGGAAACCTCAGACCCCTCGCCGCCATTGTAAATCCAAGCTACCACGGCAATCTCCGGGGCTTCTACTGGAGCATAGGCCATGAACCAAGCGTGGGTGGGGAGCGTTTGCCCAGCCGGCACCGGACAGAGATGGGCTTCTTGCGCCAGGTTGTCACAATACTCTGCCGTCCCGGTCTTACCCGCCACGCGCACCCCTTCGAGCTGTGCGCCGGTGGAGGTGCCTGCCGTGACGGCTTTCTCTAACCCCTCACTGACTATATCCCAGACTGCATCATTTACCGCCAGCTCGCGGATAACGTGTGGCTGGAACTCCTGGATGACGTTCCCTTCCGCGTCGGTGATATGGTGGATCACCTGCGGCTGGTAGAGCGTCCCGCCGTTGGCGACAGCGGCCATAGCGTTGACCATCTGCAAAGGGGAGATGGCCAGGAATCCTTGTCCAATGGACATATTGTAGGTGTCTCCCGTAGTCCAGGACTCTTGATAGACTTCGCGTTTCCATTTGTCGTCTGGCACGGAGACATCGTACTGCCACTCGCCCGGAATATCAATGCCGGTGGGCGCACCCAGCCCAAATTCCTCGGCCCAAGCGGCCAGTCGCTTGACGCCCAGGCCCTCCAGATTGCTATCTGGAAAACCACCTCCGATCTCGTAGAAGAAAATATCGCAGGATTGCGCCAACGCATCCACAACGTTCATCGGACCATGTCCGCCGCCCGTCAGTAAATTGATCCAGCAGTAGAAGGGCTGCGCCGCGCCCGGGTCGTTGGGGGCCAGTTTGTTGGGCAGGTAGATCCGTCCAGGGCAGTTGACGATAGTGTGGCGGTTAATGAGTCCTTCTTGGAGCGCCGCCGTCGCCGGGATAATTTTGAAAACGGAACCAGGCGGTACACGGTCAGCGATAGCGTGATTGAAGAGCGGTCCGTGAACATCATCGTTTAGCGCTTGCAGCTCCTCCAAATCTTCTGTGGAATTGATGCCTTCAGCAAAGAAGTTATTATCAAAAGTGGGGAGACTCACCAGCACAAGTATCTGCCCGTCACGGGGATCTATGGCAATGACTACCCCCCGTCGGCTGCCGATTCCCCCCATCTCCGTGCGCAAGGCGTCGGTGGCTACTTGTTGGAGTTCGGTATCCAACGTCAGATGGACATTATCGCCCATGATGGGATCGATTATCTCGCCGATCACACCTAACTCTTTTCCCAAAAAATCTTTGCGCACGTATTTATGGCCGGGTACACCTCTGAGGCTCTCCTCTACTTCATATTCAACGCCGGCATAACCGATGCGCTCCACGTTGGGATTATAGCCTTGTGCTTGCAGCTCCTTGACCATGTCGGGAGGGATTTTGCCCAGAAAACCTATTACCTGTGAGGTGAGGGGGCCTGTGGTGTAGCTGCGTCGCGGGATAGTTTGTACCCCCATGCCGGGCAGCGTGAGTCCTCCTTCTTGCGCAATCACCAGGGCCAGCTCGCGGTCAATGTTTTCGGCCACGATGAGTGGTGCGTAGGGATCTAGGTAGCGCACCTCATTCACCATCTCCAACAATCCTGGAGGCGGATACTCGCCGTAAGGGGGAAATTTAGCGCGCCCCACGGTTCCCAATTCCAGCTGATACGGATCCGTTTTCTCTTGGGAGCTATAAGGCACATCGATGAACTGGGAGAGGCGCTGCAATACTGCCCGTTCGCGTTCGGCGTCTTCAGGCAAATATCCCGGCGTGACGGTGACATTGTAGGCGGGGATGTTGCGGACTAGCAATTCCCCGTGGCGGTCATAAATTACCCCGCGTCGCGGTGGGATGAAGACCAGCCGCGATAGCTGTCCTTCGGCTTCGGAGAGATAGAAGCCCTGTTCCAAAAATTGTAACTGCCAGAGCCGGACCACGTAGAATCCCACCACCAGCAAGATGAGCCAGCCAAAAATAGCCACTCTGGGACTGCGTTGGATCCAGTTGGGGCGAGAATGCCCCGTTTGTGGTGCGGGGTGGAAGGCGAACATGATTTACTACCCCCGTTGTAGTGAGCGTTGGTGGAACCAGACCAAAAAGATGAAGGCGAAGGGCGAGAGAATGAAGTTGAGGAGCGCGGCTGGCCCGACAGTATGGGCGTAGGCTTGCGCGATGTTCACCGGAGAGCCGCGCATACTCATCAAAGAGAGAAAGATGGTGTGTCCCAGGAGCGTGCCCAATGTGGACATCAACGCCAGTCGCATGCTGGTTGGCCCTAAGGTGTGAATCCAGGGCTGTCCGGCAACGAAGGTGGCTAGAGTTAAGGAGATGGTCCACAGGCCAAAATCCCCGCCGGAGAGCAGATCGCAGCAGAGGCCGCCGATGAAACCCCAGATCATTCCCTCATTCAGCCCTCGGATAATGGTCCAGGTAATCACCAGAAGCAGTACCAGATCCGGCCGCCCACCGAAAATCTCGACATTTTCGATTACGACGCTTTGCAATACTGCGCTCAGCATCAAGATGGGAACGCCGAAGTAGAGGCTCATTCTGCCTCTAGATCCTCTATCGTGGGATGCCTGAAATCGGTGATGACCAAGACAGTCTCCAGGCGGTGGAAATCGATGGCCGGGCGGAGTACGGCTTCTTGGAAGAGCTCGGCTTCTTGATAAGTGTGACTTTCAAGTTGTCCTAGAATCAAGCCTTTGGGTAAGAGGCCGCCTAAGCCTGAGGTGATGGCGATCTCATTTTCTCGCAGCTCTTCATCGGGGAGGATTTCAGTCATGAGCAGAGCGCCGTTGGATTTCCCGACTACCATTCCTGAAACCCGGCTATTTTGTAGCAGCGCGGCAATTTCGTTGTCGGTATCATTTATCTGTCGCACGTAGGCCAGATGCGGGCTGACGCGCGCGATGCGGCCCACTAACGCGGCCCCGCTGCTGACCACCGGCATCCCCACGGCGATGCCGGCACGTGAGCCGATATTGATAATCAAGTAACGGAGATAGGGATTAGTATCCTTGCCTAGTACCTGACCGCAAGGGAAGACCTCACAGCCATGTTCTACAATATCTCCCCCCACGGTGGAGTAGGTGGGATTTTCCGATTGGAAATTAAGCAGTTCGCGTAACTGTTGGTTTTCGACCACGTACTGCTCGCGCAGGCGGATGTTTTCGATGCGCAAAGCCTCGTTATCTTGCTCTAATTTGGCTACTTGCTGTTGGAGATCGCTGACATCCTTGACATTGAAGAGCAATTTGGAGAGGCTGTCGGTGATATTAGCTACTAGTTGCTCCACTGGCGCAATGATGAAACCCAAAGAGCTCTCCAGGGGGGAAAGTATCCCCGTCTCGTGAAAGGCGAGGAGCAGTAGCGCTGCGACCAGTAGAACATAGGGGATCCATTGGTTGCTACGCTGCATAATCTGTCTTCCTTATGTTAGGCCGCCGAACCGCCGGGATTTTGATAATCATCCACTGAGAGGGTTTGCTTCATAAATTCAAAATTCTCCAGCACTTGACCGGCCCCTTTGGCGACGCAGGTAAGAGAATCTTGCGCTACCCAAGTATGGATGTGGGTCTCCTCGGTGACGCGCTCGGCTAAGCCTTTGATCTGACCGCCGCCGCCTGCCAGACAAATCCCGGTCTCCATCAAGTCGGAAATCAATTCCGGGGGAGTTTCATCTAACGAATCGCGTATTAAATTAACGAGAATCCCGATGGTCCGGGACATAGCTTCTCGAATTTCGATACTACTTACTTCGATTTCTTCGGGCAGGCCGGTAATGAGGTTGCGTCCTCGCATCCCCATCGTCATTTCTTCCGGTAGGGGGTAGGCGGAACCGATATTGATCTTGATGCGTTCGGCCATTCGTTCGCTGATGGCTAGATTATATTTTTGGCGGGCATACTGGACGATATCTTCATCTAGCTCATCCCCGGCGATGCGGAGACTTTTGCTGACCACGATGCCGCCCAGGGCAAAAACACCGACCTCGGTGGTGCCGCCGCCAATATCAACGATCATGCTGCCTCGGGCTTCCGTAACCGGCAGCCCGGCCCCGATAGCGGCAGCTATTGGTTCCTCAATCAGGTATGCTTCCCGTGCCCCGGCTTCCAACGCAGCTTCTCGCACCGCCCGCATCTCCACCTCTGTCACGCCACTCGGTACCCCGATCACAACTCGGGGACGCGGGAAAGGAATAAAGACCTGTTGGTGAGCTTTGTGGATAAAATACTCTAACATATCTTTGGTAATATCGTACTCGGAAATCACCCCATCGCGTAGCGGGCGGATAGCGACGAGATTGCCAGGAGTTTTACCGACCATCTCCTTTGCCTCGGCGCCGATAGCCCGTGGAGGGCGAGGCGCACGTTTATCAATGGCTACCCAGGAAGGTTCATTGAGCACAATGCCCTTACCGCGTACATAGACCAACGTGTTGGCCGTACCCAAGTCAATACCTATATCTAGTGAAAACAATCCTAAGAGCCAATCAATGGGATTAAACACAAAACCCCTCTTTTTTAAGGTGTCATGTTACTACTCACTCGGCTCCAGGGAGAATGTTACTAAACATTCTTTCGGACGCAGATAAACGCAGATAAAAACTGATTTTTTGATTTTATCAGTTGAGCAGTAATGTTGTCATTTATTCATTTGTCAGAGCATTATATCATACCCCGTCAAAGTCAGTTAGCTAGTTAGTCTGGTGGTCAGGATAAGTGCCAGCAAATTCCATCAATGGCAAATCTGCTAACTGCCATTCGGGTTAACCCTGCGTTGATTCGGCTAGAAACCTTCCATTTCGCTTAAATCCACAATCCCGGCGGCTAACTGGACAATGCGTTGGAGCAGTGCCAGTCGCGCGGTGCGTAATTGCGGCTCCTCCGCCATGACCAAGACTTCATCGAAGAAGCGTTGGATGGCCGGTATCAGCGGTGTGAAGTGCGTGAGTAGCTCGTCCACTTCACTGGCGGGAGAAATCTCCTTTTCGCTGCGCAGCAGGGCTTGATAGAGTTCCCGGCTGGCGGGTGCTTGCAGTTGGATGGTGTCCAACGTGAGCTGTGGCTGGTCGCGGGTGATGCGCGCACAACGGGCGTAGTTGTCCAGCAACTCCGTCCAATCCTCACGGGCAACCCACGCGCTCAATTGCTGGGCGGCAGCGCGGGCGCGGACGGGATCAGCGCCGCGCGCCGCTAACGCGGCCGCCACGACGTCATGCGCGAAACCTGCTTCGCGCAACATGACTTGCAACCGTCCAGCCACGAACTTCAGCGCGGCCTCCAGCGTTTCTGGCGTGACTTCCACCGGCAACGCGCGGGCCGCCTCTTGGAGCCCTGCGCGCAGGGAGAAAGAGAGCCTCTTATCCAGCAAAATCTGGATGCAGCCCGAGGCCGCGCGCCGCAAGCCGTAGGGATCGGATGAGCCGGTAGGCGCCAAGCCCACGGCGAACAACCCGGCGAGGCTATCCAGCCGGTCTGCCAGCGCGAGGATGGTACCGGGGAGTGACGTTGGCAGCGCGTCATCTGCCGAGCGCGGCAGATAGTGTTCATAGAGCGCTTGTGCGACCGCCGGTGGTTCACCGGAGAGGAGCGCGTATTCGCGCCCCATCACGCCTTGCAGACTGGTCATCTCGACTACCATGCTGGTCGCCAAATCGGCTTTGGCTAACTGCGCGGCGCGCTGCAAGATCTCGAGCTCTACGGTTGATAATCCGAGCCGCACGCCCATCCACTGCGCCAACGCTTCCAGCCGGTTGGTCTTATCCCACATGGAGCCCAGTTTTTCTTGGAAGGTGAGTTGGTGGAGTTGTGGGACAAATTCCGCCAACGGTTGTTGGCTATCCTGGGCGTAGAAATAAGCCGCGTCGGCGTAGCGTGCCTGGATGACGTGCTCATTCCCCTGGCGGACCAGGTCTAGCTGCTCGCGCCCGCCGTTGCGCACGGCGATAAAGTAGGGGAGCAGTTTGCCTTCCGCGTCCAGTACCGGGAAGTAGCGTTGATGTTTCTTCATCACGGCGATGAGCGCTTCCGGCGGTAGCTTGAGGTGCTCTTCGTTAAATGAACCCAATAGCGCCAGCGGGACCTCTACCAAATTGTGCACCTCGTTCAAGAGCGCGGGGTCTGCTGGAATCTGACCGTGTACGCTGGCGGCCAAAGTCTCGGCCTGGAAGCGAATTACCTCGCGGCGCAGCTCCGGAGCGACGAGGACGCCGTAGGATTTCAGCGTCTCGCGGTAATCGGCCGCACTGCCCAACGCAATCTCTGGCGAGCCGCTGGGACGTGGCCCCCGGGTGACGCGGTCACTTTCCAGCCCGGCGTAGCGGCAGGGGACCACCTCTTTATCCAGCAGCGCCACCAGCCAGCGTACCGGGCGGCTGAAGGTCACGCCGGTCTCGTTCCAGCGCATGGAGCGCGGGAAGTGTAATCCCGTGATCCAGCTGGGGAGCAGTCCGGCCAACACCTCGCTGGCGGGGCGGCCTTCCGTGTGGCGCGTGGCGACGACGTAGGCGCCGCCGTTCCGCTCCTCAACGCGCAGAGCGGCGACGTCCACGCCTTGCGAGCGGGCAAAGCCGGTCGCGGCGCGAGTGGGCTGCCCGTCACGGAAGGCGATGCGGGCTGGCGGGCCTTTAACGACCTTCTCCTCGTCGGTCTGGCGCAGGGAGAGGTTATCCACGGCCACCGTCAACCGGCGGGGCGTGCCCCAGATGTGAATCGCTCCATGCGCCAGACGTGCCGCCGCCAACGTCTCCGGTACCAGAGTTCGTAGCTGTTCCAGCGCGCTGCTCAGATCTGTGGCCGGCAGTTCCTCAACGCCGATCTCAAAGAGTAGGGGCGCCGACGTAGTAGCATGCGCTGGGGCGGACGTGGTCGTCGGTTCTGGCATCGGCAGATGTAGGACGGTTGCGCCGGTTGGCGGCTTACCGGCCAAGCCGGGGCGCCCTTGCCAGGGATACCCGGCGGTCTCTCGTTGGGCTAGATAGGCTTTTGCGGCTCGGCGAGTCAGGTTGCGCATCCGCTTGAAGAAGCTGGCGCGTTCGGTGACGCCTACCGCGCCCCGTGAGTCCAGCAGGTTAAAGTTGTGTGAGCAGCGGAGAATGTAATCCAGCGCGGGGATTGCCAGCCCCAGTTCCAGACAGCGCAACGCCTCGGCCTCGAAGAGATCGTACATTTGTTGCAACCGGTCAATATCGGCGTACTCAAAATCGTAGCGGCAGTAATCAATCTCCTGCGCGAGTAAAATTTCCCCGTAAGTGTGGTGCGCGTCCCATTGGAGATCCCAGACAGAATCCACGCCCTGGAGGTAGATAGCGAGGCGTTCCAGCCCGTAGGTGATCTCGACGGCGGGGGTTGCCAACTCTATGCCGCCGGCTTGCTGGAAGTAAGTGAATTGGGTGATCTCCATCCCATCCAACCAGACCTCCCAGCCCAAACCCCAGGCACCCAGCGCGGGGCTAGTCCAGTTATCCTCCACAAAGCGGATGTCGTGTTCCTCGCGGCGAATGCCCAGCGCGGCTAAACTGCGCAGATAGCGTTCCTGCGGGTCGCCGGGATCGGGCTTGAGGATGACCTGGAATTGCGTGTGCCTCTGCATCCGGTTGGGATTATCGCCGTAACGGCCATCATCAGGGCGGAAGGATGGCTCAACATAAGCCACGTTCCAGGGTTCTGGCCCCAACAC
>JAYELZ010000260.1:0-8058 GCA_034717835.1 Chloroflexota bacterium | reverse complement strand
GGGGCGGGCGCTCGTGGCCCTGCGCATCTAAGATCGCGCCCGCGAGTTCGAGCGCCTCCCACGTCCCCAGGCCGCCCAGCGGCAGGTAAGCCGCGTGCCGCGAGGGGCGGAAGGCGTCGTGCGGCAGGGCGGGGTCGCGCGTGGTGATCAGTAGTCGAGTAGTCGGGTGGTCGGGTAGTCCAGTAGTCGAGTGGTCGGATAGTCGGGTGGTCAGCGCCGCGCCCAGGTCGAGCAGGGCGTGGAGGGCGCCGGCGGGTAGTGCGGCGTTGGCGCCGGGCAGCACGCTCTCGAAGTTGTCCCAGATGAGGAGCGTGGGCGCAGCGGCTAACGCGGCTTGCAGCGTGGGCAGGCGTGCTTCTTGTCCCAGGCTGGCGAACTCCTCGCCCACGAGCAGGCGGCCCAACTGCGCCACGGCCCAATCGGCTTCGCCGCCCCGCTCAAAGGAGAGAAAGCAGGCGCGGGCAAAGCGCCCGGTGCGGGTCAGCCAGCGGGCGGACTCGGTGGCTAACGCGGTCTTACCCTGTCCGCCGAAGCCGTGCAGCAGGACGATCCGCCGGTCGTGGAAGAGCCGCTCCAACTGCCAGAGCTCCTTCGTCCGCCCCACAAATCCGTAGCGGGGTTGGGGAAAGTCACCGCGCAGCCGGGGGGCCGGGGATGTCGCGTCCGCCCGTACCTGCGGCGCCGGGGTCTCCGGCAACAGCTGGCTGAAGGGCAATCCCAGGGACTGCACGCTGAGGCGTTCCAATTGTTCCAGGAGCTGGTTGCGTTCGGCGCGGCGCGTCTCGGTATCGCCGTACCGCCGGGCCAGATCAATATTCTCCTGTAAACGTTGTTGATAAGTGGCGGCCTCGGCGGTGTGGGGGTCTGCGGTGCGCAGCTGCGCCAGCAGCCGCTGCAGGCCGGCTTCGTACCGCGCGAACGGATCGGGCGCGGTCTCGCGGGCGGGAGCGGGGGGCTGCGCCTCGGCAAAGGGCGCGGGATCGGCCCGCTGTTGGTAGAGCGCGGGCAGGAACCAATCGCGCAGATGGAAGGCCCACTCGCGCCCGTCGGGGTGGTGGAAGGTCTGGCGGAAGGTATCGGCTAACAGTGCGTAGCGCCCGGCGTCCATCGCCTGGCCCAATCGCTGCCCCTGCGCCAGCGCGGCGTAGAACGCGCGCATAAAACGTTTGCTGGTCTCCACCAGGACGCTGTACTGCATGGCGACGACGCTGCCCACGCCCGCGCGGATCAGGCGGGTGGCGACGTTGCTGTAGGGGTCGGGCGCGTCGGCGTCGGCGGATTGGCAGGCATCCAGCAGGACGAGGGGCACGTGCGCGCGGGTGAGGAGCGTGCCCAGCCGGCCGGCGTCGACGAGGTCGCAGCCGCCGTGGGCGTCCTCGAAGAGGAGGTAGCCCAGGCCGCGCTGTTGGGCGTAGACGCCGTGCCCGTCAAAGTGGACGACGTGGACGGGCGGCGCGGTGCGGTCGCCCAGGCGGTCGGTGAGCGACTTGAGCGTGGGCGGGTGGAGGAACTCGACGGCCATGTTCTCCGGCCCCAGCCCCTCGGCGGCAGCAAGGAGCGCGCTGGCGCTGGCGCGGGGGTCAATAAAGGCGACGTTCTTCTCCTCCGGGCGCGCGACGACCAGCAGCACGCGCACGGGCAGCTCGAAGGCGCGGGGTTTAGCGGCCTGCGCCTTGTGGAGCCGCCGTCGCAGGGAGATCTCTAAGGCGAAGAGGTGTCCCTCTTCATCGGCGAGGAGCTCCCAGGGCAGGCGGAGCACCTGCGGGTCGGTGGCGTCTAACGTGAGGAGGTGGTCGCCGTTGGAGCCGCGGAACTGTCCCCAGAGGCGCATGCCATCGGCTTTGGTGTCCTGCGGGTTGGCGAAGACTTCGTGGAAGAGGGCGCGGCCCCACTCCTCCATCCGCGCTTCGACCTGAGTGGCGCGGGGGGCATCGGGGCCGGTGGGCCAGCGGGGCCACTGCTCAATGTACCAGCGCAGCTCGGCGCGATCGGCGTCGGTGAGCGGAGCGGTGAAGTCGAACGGCCCGGCGTCAATGTCGAGGTCGGGGCAAGTCAGGCGAAAGCGGGGCGGGGCGTCATCGCCATTGGCGGTAAAGGTGAGGCGAATCGTCAGTGGTTCGGCAGCGTCTGTGGGCATACAAAGCCTCCTGGAATATTTCGTGTTTGGTACAATCGCGGGCGCTGCATCCGCTTCCCTCTTCCAGCCGGAGCAGCATCTCCAGCGTGGAGTGTACCATCATTGCTTCACACTACCAGTTGGACGTATCTTCTCATTGGACTTTTGACAATCTGATTTACATAAAGGTGTGGTGCGGGATGCCATCCCGCACTACGAATGAAGCCGGGACCGATGAGCCGAGGATCGCCGTCTATGTCGGTGGCAACCCCGGCGTCAATCGCCGCCGAGCCGGGGCCCTCGTAGGTGCTGTTCACGCCGGCTCCATAGTCCGTCCCGTTGCCCTTGAACAGCGTATAGTTGGCCCCGACAGCACTGCCGCCGGGATTAGTGTTGCTGATGCCCCCAGTCTGGCTGGCGATGATGTTGTTGGTCAGCGTGAAGGCGGGGCAGTTGTTAAGGCGTATCCCGCCGCCACGGCCAAAGAGTCCCGCAATGGCCTGGTTGTCCAGGATCGTGTTGCCGTTCAGCCAGGAGGTGACTCGCTCCAGGTAAAGTCCTCCCCCAATGCCCAGGTTGCCCTGAGTGGTGTAATTGTCGGCGATGGTGTTTCCTGTGATTTGCAGGGTCCCCAAGAAGCCGTAGATTCCACCACCTGGCGCGAGCGGCTGGGGGCGTTGTTGGCGGCTGGGAACTAGATCGGCAGCGCAACCACTTCTCTGCGCGTCAGGAGCGGTGCCCTGATTATCCCGCAGGCCTGACAAATTGGTAGAAGGGGGTTTTTATTTTGTGGGAGTGAAGTACAATAGGTTCTAGAGTATTTTTATTATTCCACATACAAGGAGTATACACTTATGAATAAGATTCTGTTTCGAAATTGTCGCTATTTGATTTCTCAGCCCACCCCCTTCGGCGGTATTATCGAGGATGGTGGTCTCTATATTGAGGGCACGCGGATCAAGGCGCTGGGTCCCTCGGCTGAGATTGAAGCCCAATACGGCAACCAATCCGATGTTGAGATTGTTGATGCCAGCAAAAAGATCGTGATGCCCGGTCTGGTAGACGCTCACAATCACGTTGGCGAGGCCCAGATGTTCCTTATCTTTGGCTGGCTGAAAAGTCCGCTGACCGGTATCGCTGATACTGCCGAACGCGTGTTATGGCCTGCCTACAATTGGTTCACCGAGGAGAGCGTCTACGATCTCACCTTACTGGGGATGGCTAACCTGCTCAAGCATGGGACCACCACTGTAGCTAACGCTTTCACCTTTCCAGATGCTGTCTACCGGGCCTCAGTGGTGTCGGGGATGCGCACGGCCATCCATGTGCAAACCATCACCAGCGTCAAGTTGGCAGATGCTCGCCACGGCGTTGCAGTTCCCTATCTCACCGAAGATGAGTATATGGCATTGACGGAAGAGGCCATCCAAAATTATCATAATACAGAGGACGGGCGCATTCGGGTGGGCGTGCATCCCAGCGCCACTTACAATTGCACCCAATCAATGCTCACCAAGGGAATGGCGTTGGCTGAAGAATATGACGTGCAGTTCTGCACTCACGTTGCAGAATCACCGGATGAAAAGGGGCGCGCTGATGCCACGTGGGCCGCGGAAGGCGGTCAGATTCAACACCTGCGGGATCTCGGTTTGATGACGCCGCGCACGCTCTTCTATCATGGCGCCGTCCTCAACGAGCAAGAGATTGATATGGTCGCCGAGACCGGCACGGCTATCGCCCACAACCCGCCCACCAACTCTATCCTGGGCAACTGCGCCTATCTGCCTTATATGCTCCAACAGAACGTCAAAGTGGGCTTGGGCACGGATGTCCCCACCCATAATCTCTTCAACGCGATGCTCTCCGTCTCGCAACAACACGCCATTATGCCCCGCGAGCTGCGCGGCCTGATGCCCTGGACGCCTTTTGAGCTGGCAACGGTCGGTAGCGCCCGCGCCTTGCGTTGGGAAGAGCAGATCGGCACCCTTGAGCCTGGCAAACGCGCCGATGTGGTGACCATTGATTTGACCCGGAACACCAGCCTCTTCCCGCTAAATCCCGGCGTGCTGCACCTTTTCCTGGCTTTCAACGGCCCCGGCACCCAAGTCAGCGATGCGCTCGTTGATGGACGTTTCCTGCGCCGCGATGGCGAGTTCACTATCTTTGATGAGGAGGAGATTATCAACCGGGCGCAGCACTGGTGTGACAAGTTCACGGCTGATTATATGCAGGCTAAAGCCGAGGGCGATCCTATGTTCGAGCGTGTCCACGAAGAATATCAGCGTCTCTAAATTTGAGCTAAGCGGGAGAACGGAAATTTCACAAACTAGTGCTCCGTCAAGCGTAAAACGAGGGATTTTCACGCGGGCAGAAGCCAGGTTTCAGTGGCCCCTTCAGTATCCGTAACGGGCGGTGCCGGGGGGCACTTATCAAATCAGCATTGATAGCACACTACTACCTAGTTAATTTTACTGCTCCGTTCTCCCTCCAGGCTGAGTTTAAGTTTTCCAGTCAGCTGCATTCACGATGGCTGGAAATTAGATAACGCCCCACTTTTTCCTGTTCTCAGGAAAAAGTGGGGCGTTGTAGCTACCATTCTGTGGTGGAAGTGGGTGGTTGCTTTTAGCTACCGATCAGGGTTGATAGGCTACTTCCAGTTGTAGCGTGGGGCGCAGGACATCTGCCGTATTGTTGCCGTTCGTCTCCTGTTCGTTGAACTGGAGACGGATTTGGAATTGATTACCGGCGAGTGAGCTTTGCAGAGCGCTGACGCCGGCGGAGTTCAATGTTTGATCGGTCGTATCGCTCAAATCGGCTTCCGAGCAGAAGCGAGCAATGCTCCCCATGACTGGCGGCGGCGTATAATCACCGGCGTCTAGTCCCCCGTAGTTCTGGTAGTAGGCACGCAGACAGCCCAGTCCGCCAAAAGGATCCCCCAAAGTGTCCCAAAAGGTGAAGTTGAGCTTGACTGAGGTGATGGTGGCCGTATCGGGGATACTGCTCACGTCAAAAGTGAGGAACCCTTGTAAACCTAGGTTGTCCGAGGTGTCTCCAGCATTGGATGGATTGTGGATGCTTCCCCCGCTGTCCACCTGCCCGGTGCTACTAGGCGTAAAGTTGATAGTGACTTCTGACGGAGTTACCGTGATGAATGGAAGAGGAGTAATTGTTGGCGGAATCAGGGTAATGGGGATAAGCGTAGGGGGTGTAGCCGGCGTGGAGGTAGCAGTCGGCGTTTGGGTAGGTGCTCCGGTCGCGGTGGGTTCTGGCGTGTTGGTGGCCGCTGCGGGCACGACGATCTGGACGTAGATTTGGTTGCCGAAACGTACTCCTTCTGCGGTTTGTAGCTGCCAGGTGGAGCGATAGGTACCGGGTGTTGCCGGCGCTGCCAGATCCACGCCGATATCGGTGTTGGCACCGGGGGCTACCGCCGGGACGGCTACCGCAGCCGGGCCGCCCAACGACTCGCCGGAGACGAAGAGTAACTGGAGGCCGGCTTCCCAGGTGCAGGTGCCGGAATTGCGCACGCGCCACACCTTGTGAAAGGTTGTCCCAGGAGCGAACTCGGTATCGTCAGGCACGGTCACGTCCGCGACGTAACGGGCGTTGAGGGTGCAGCCGCCGGGGTCGGAGACATCGGGGGCGGGAGTGTCGGTGGGTGGCGGCGGGGAGGTAACAGTGACTACCACTACTTCCGGTGACGGAGTTAGGGGCGTGGTTTCTGCTGCCAAAGTTGCGGGGGTCTCCGTGGAGGTCGCCGTGTTCCCCAAAGTACAGGCCAGTGTAGAGAACAGCAAGAGGCCGATGATTGACAATTGCCAGAGGTAGTTTTTGTGCATGTTTATGCTCCTTCTTCTTTAGGATTAATGTTTGGAATCTGTAGACGGTCTTGTTTTTCGTTATCTCAATTGGGTGTGATGTATCTGGCCGTTGGATTATGGCGTCATGGAGCCACCATCCTTGTCCAGCCCCGCACTGCTCGATAGTCCAGCGCCACCAGATAGCCTAGGTAGGAGCCGGAGACTCGCATCAGCAAGCCGGTCTGCGTAGGTTGTACGAGGAGCGTCACCACCGTCTCGTTTTCCGCCGGCCAGCCAACCCGGTTCTGGAGTTGATTATAGCACCAGATTTTGCCGAAGCCCCTGATGGGCAGTTGATACCCGTTGGGTGGCGCCAGTCCCTGGCAGGCGGGATACACATCGGGTTCTCCTTCGGCCCACGTGTCTGTATAGGCCAGGAGCAGTCCGGTAGAAGCGTTCGTGTCCTCTCCATCAAGTACATAGATTCCCTGGTTGTCGGAGCGCCAGATCATCAAACTGCGGTAATGGAAATGCGGGTTGACCTCGTCCACGTTGGCCCAGAACTCTTGAAAAGCACCCGGTAGAGATACGGCCGGTTCCGTGGGGCAACCGATGTCGTAGCCTAGCCCCTGTACCTGGTCCCAAATCGGTTTAAGGGACGGGTCGGTGGCCACGCAAGCCGAGGGGAGGGTGGGAGTGGGGGATTCTAGCGTTGGCGTTGCGGGTGTCTCCGTCACCGGCTCTGGCACGACGATTTGGACGTAGATGTGGCTGCCGAAACGTACTCCTTCTGCGGTTTGCAGCTGCCAGGTGGAGCGATAGGTGCCGGGTGTTGCCGGTGCTGCCAGATCCACGCCGATATCGGTGTTGGCGGCGGGGGCTACCGCCGGGACGGCTACCGCAGCCGGGCCGCCCAACGACTCGCCGGAGACGAAGAGCAACTGGAGGCCGGCTTCCCAGGTGCAGGTGCCGGAGTTGCGCACGCGCCACACCTTGCGGAAGGTCGTCCCGGGAGCGAACTCGGTATCGTCAGGCACGGTCACGTCCGCGACGTAACGGGCGTTGAGAGTGCAGCCGCCAGGGTCGGAGATGTCGGGGGCGAGGGTATCGGTGGCGGCGGGTGGTGGAGCGGTAGCGGCGGGTGGCGGGGCTGGGACAGTAACGGTGATTATTACTACCTCTGGTGAGGGAGCCGTGGGGGTAGCGGCGGTTGGCGTATCAGGGATTGCCAGGGGAGTCGCTGTGTCCCCCAGGGTGCAGGCCAGTGCGGAGAACAATAAGAGGCTGGTTATTGACAATAAATAAAGATGGTTCTTGCGCATGTTTATCCTCCTGCGAAAATAATAAATAGCAAATGGTAAATTTGCTGACTAATTTTCAAATCTCTATGCTTGCGCGTCTCAACGGTGAAAGGGGCGATTTTTCCAGATTCACGATTGGCTGCACCTTTTTTCAGTAGAGTCACGATTGAGGATGTAATTTCATAGTAAACGTTTTTCTTTTCAATGTCAAGCAGACAGTGGTAGGGCTTTAGAATTAGGACAAATTTCTTTAGTTTGCCCAAGCCATTGACTAAACCTCTTTGAGAATTTCTAGTGCGGGGATAAATCGTGTTACTGCGGGACTGGCGAAAAATACCCTCCTCCGGTAGTGTGACGGAGGAGGGTGTCTGTTTTCGGAAGACCGGCGATGGCTGCTACGGGAAGTTACGCAGCACCAATGGCAGGTACACACGCTGCCACACCACGTCCCCCACCGTCACGCTGACCGAGGCGGTACCGAGCGTTCCGGCGCTGTCGGTTGCTGTCAGCGTTAGCGTATGCCAGCCCTCCGATAGCGCGTCCGGGAAGACGACCGCGCCGGCGCCCAACTCGCCATCTATGCTTGATGCCCAGCTCAGCGCTCTCCCGTCAAGCTGACCGTCCTCACGGTCGTAGGCAAAACCGGCCAGTGACTGTGTGGCCGAGATCACCGCCCCATTTGCCGGGGTGTGGATCACCACCTCAGGCGCGTGATTCGCCAGCGAGAAGGGGCCGTAGTCCGCGCCGCCCACGTTGAAGCCGTCGCTAGCCTCGATCCGTACCCACACCTGCTCCCCGGCCGGGATCTCGCTCAGGTCCAAGTCGAAGGTCGTGGCATCCA
>JAYELZ010000259.1:0-1545 GCA_034717835.1 Chloroflexota bacterium | reverse complement strand
ATGCAGGAGCTGTGGAACAGCACCATGGAGTTGACAATGGTCGCAGGAGAGATCGTCCACCAGGGCGCGGCGAACTCCCTCGTTCCCCGTCGGGCGCGGGACTTGTGGGGGTAGTTCTCTCCACGTCACACCCGCTTGAAACACCAAACCATCTGTAAAAGACAAATCAAATCCAGGAGGAAATAACATGAGTTTCTTGAAAGGTCTATTTGGAAAAAAGAAGACGAAACGTGAGCGCCCCCCCAGCGCGCCCAAACCTGCCGTCCGCCACCGGCCCGAGTTCCCACTGGGAAATAACATCGTGTCGGATGCGGAAATCAAAACATTCGCAGACCTCGGCCGTCACTATCCCCTGCCGTCGGGATATGAGTATCGAGAAGGCGCAGAGGGGGTACCGCTGATAGTGCGAGTGCAGGACGGGACAAAGTTTAGTTTTCTGATCGAGGCGGGGATGCTGACCTTCGACGAGGCGTACACGCGGGATGGCCGGACAAGATACAAAACCATCGAGGTGTTCAAACGAAGGTCGTAGCCGCAATTTTGCAATCGCGCAAAATGTTTGATGTGGGCGGGGATCTGGACATTGGCAATTTCGCCCGTAGTAACGATTTTAGTGACGTTCAGAGCGACTGAAAGCGCTACTACGGGGGCCTCACTCCCACTCGATGGTCGCGGGGGGCTTGCTGCTGATATCGTAGACGATACGGTTGATGCCCGGTACCTCATTCACAATACGCAATGAGACGCGGGCCAGCAAGTCAGCGGGTAGCCGTGCCCAATCCGCCGTCATGAAATCATCGGTGGTCACGGCGCGGAGGGCCAGGACGTGAGCGTAGGTGCGCCCATCCCCCATCACGCCGACGCTGCGCACGGGGAGCAGTACCGCGAAAGCCTGCGCCGTCTGCCGGTAGAGGCCGGCGGCGCGCAGCTCCGCCAGGAAGATCGCGTCAGCGGCCTGCAAGAGAGCCACGCGCTCCGGCGTGACCTCCCCTAGAATGCGCACGGCCAATCCCGGCCCCGGAAAGGGATGCCGCCAGACCAGGTCTTCAGGTAAGCCCAACGCCAGTCCCACGGTCCGCACTTCGTCTTTGAAGAGCTCGCGCAGCGGCTCCACCAGTTCCAGACCCATATCCGCCGGCAAGCCGCCGACGTTGTGATGGCTCTTGATGCACTGCGCGGTAGGGCTGTCCGCGCTCTCGATCACGTCGGGATAGATCGTCCCCTGGGCCAGGAAGCGCACATCTGCCAGACGCCGCGCCTCCTCCTCAAACACGCGGATAAATTGCTCGCCGATGATGTGGCGTTTGCGTTCCGGGTCGGTGACGCCCGCCAGCGCGCCCAGGAAACGCGCGGCAGCATCCACGATCACCAACCGGGTTCCCAACGTCCGGCGGAAAACCACTTCCACCTGGGCGACCTCGTTCTGGCGCAGCAGGCCGGTGTCCACAAAGATACAGGTCAGCCGTGCGCCCAGCGCGCGATGGAGCAACGCTGCCGTCACCGCGCTATCCACGCCCCCGCTAAGGCCGCAGACGACGCCCCCCT
>JAYELZ010000258.1:0-1550 GCA_034717835.1 Chloroflexota bacterium | reverse complement strand
CTGCCGGGGCTAAATAAGTGGAATTGCGTTCTGCGTTGTAAGACATCAAGAGATCAACCTGCCCGGAACCGGAGAAGAAAACCATGCCGGTCGCACGCAGAATCTCAAGATCGACGGCTGCGGCGGCGGCTTCAGCAGCTGCATCGGCCGCTTTTTGTAAATCCGCTACCGCTAAGCCATAGCGGAAGAGTTGCAACAACAATAATAGTGCTAAGGCTACCGTGCCGAAGAAACAGGCGACTGTAACCAGTACATTGCCTGTTTCAGTATTGGAATTGGAATTTGTGGGGTGCATATTACCAGCCCTCCTGCCGAAAGGTCACCTGACGGCGCACCGCGAGGGTCGGATGGTTAGCTGCCGGTAGCGGGAACAGCGCACCTAACCCCGCGTGCCAGAGCAGATTGGGCACATTGAACTTTACTTCTAAGGTCAAATCACTGCCTACTACTCCGCCTGGAGCCAGGATTTGGACTTCTGGTGCGGCCGCGGGGAAGGCTGCCTGCGCCTCATCCAATGCCGCTTGCTGAGCATAGCCGCTGGGATTAGCCTGCGCTACCGACCCGACACGCGCACCATGACGAGCCGCTTCGCCAGCAATTAGGCTGGCGTACCCCCAAAACCCGGCCTGCAAGAGACCTATGATCAGGAGTAAGAGCAGGGGTAACACCAACGCAAACTCTATCAGTGAACTGCCACGTTCCTCGGCCATAGTGGATAGTCGTTACCAGACTAACAAACTGGAGATATGTGAAAATAGGGCGGCGATCTGCACACCCAACGCCTGCAGGACAGCTTGTGCGGCGAGGGCAATCAGGAGAATTAAAAACGCATACTCCAATAAATTGCTGCCCTCCTCGTCCTGCCAGTGAACCTGCGCTCTTGCTTTCTGTATCATGCTCATCATGTAACCTCCCGGTTAGTTATACCTAGATAAAAAATAAGACGTTTTAGCTGGGTGCCCAGCCAAAACGTCACCTAAGTATTATAGTCACTACAAGGTAATAGTCAAGTAGCCTGACATAGTACAATAATATATGACCGCAGACACCAGGGCCCTGACTCTGGTCAACTGTGAGGCGGCAGTGAGCGCGCGATGCGGAGGAGGAACGCGAGCGCGTCATCGTCCAGCAGACAGACCGTTTCTAAGAGCGGCTGATACCGGTCGGGGGCACGTGGGGGGAGGAGCGCCGCCTGGCGGAAGACCAGTTCGGGCGGCAGTTGGAACGCGTGGGCCAGGGAGCGCGCGGCTCTGACCCCGGGTTGGCGTTCCTCGCTGAGCAGGCGGGAGATGGCCGCGGGGGAAAGTTGCGCCCGGCGGGCCAATTCGCTGTAGGTCCAGCCGTGTTGTGCGAGTTTGTGGCGGAGCCAATGGGTAAAAGAGCTCATAAGTATTCCTTGGTGGGACTAGGTTAATACGCCGTCAGGGCGAACTGTCGGGGCATAAAGACCGTTGCTACCATATATTACGTGATAGCAAGTAAATGTCAAGCACAGGGAAATCCTACCACCAATTTTTAGGGCGGCCAATGGCAGTTGTATTTATTCCCAT
>JAYELZ010000257.1:0-30178 GCA_034717835.1 Chloroflexota bacterium | reverse complement strand
GTTCCAACGGCGCCTCTTGAGCGACGGCATGGAGCTCGGAGGATTGATGGAAAGTGACCGGCCCGTCCATACCTAGATAGAATCCCAGCGCGAGCGTCTCTTCCAGATAGCTCTGCCCGCCGGCATAAGCGTGCAGTGTCCCTGTGCGCCCCGTGCCCGCCGTCACCCAGGCGCGCAGAATTTGCAGCGTCTCAGCGTGCGCCTCGCGGTCATGCACGATGACCGGCAGTTGGAACTCGGCAGCCAGCTTCAATTGCAGCTCGAACGCACGGCGTTGTTCGACTGGCGTGGCGCATTGCCAACTGCGCTCGGTTTTCGAGGGCCAGTAGTAATCCAGCCCGATCTCGCCAATAGCCACCACGCGCGGTTCCTGCGCCAGTTGGCGCAATTGCGTGAGCACACTAGTGTTTAGCTGGTGCCCGTTGGTGGGATGTATGCCCACGGCGGCGTAGAGCTGGCACGGCCCGTCCGCGTGCGTTTGTGCTAGCTCCACCGCCGCACGACTATCGGCCAAGGTCGTGCCGGGGATGATAGCGGCAGAACAACCTATCTCTGCTGCGCGGGCCAGCACCTCTGGTAAATCCGTGGCGTAAGCCTCAAATTGTAGATGTACGTGCGTATCAATAACCATAATCGTTCTCCTTGTTTCCTAAATCCTAATCCCCCCATCCCTAATCTCTAATTCTAATATCTTGTCACCTCACTGCCAGCTGGTAGAATACGCTGACGTGTGACTTTGACTTAGCTATTTGTTTCTTATGAAATTCTTATCACTGACTATTATACTGGACTGTGTTTATCTGACATGCTAAAAGTTCAACCAGCAATAAGTTGGGGCGTGATTGTGGCTGATATGAGGAGTGGAAATTAATGTTACCGTGGTTTAATATGCAGGAGCAAGACTTTGAGGAGATATTGAGCGAGATGCCGGAGGAATTACCGGTTTTACCTTTGCGCAACACTGTGGCTTTCCCGTTTATTGTGATGCCGTTGGCGGTGGGCATCCCGCGTTCGGTGCGGCTAATCGAAGAAGTTGAGAAAGGTAACCGTCTGATTGGTTTGGTAGCGATGGAAGATCCTACCGCGGAGGTGCCGGGGTCAAATGAGGTTTACCAAACTGGCACGTTAGCTATTATCCATCGAGTTATGAAGGGTGAAGAGGGTACCCTGACTGTCTTTATTCAGGGGTTGGAACGTATTCGCATTAAGGAGTGGACGCAAGAAAATCCTTACTTGCTGGCCCGCGTGGAATTGGCTCCCGACATTACCGAAGATAGTTTGGTGGAGGAGGCCTTGCGCCGTAATGTTACCGATGTGGCCGTCCAATTAGCGCACTTGATCCCACAATTTCCAGATGAGGCGGTTGGCTTTATCGAACAGCTTGAGGACTCGCGGTTGCTGGTCTATCTACTGGCCTCCAACCTGCGGGTGGGGGTGGAGGATGCACAGAAAATTCTGGAACTGGATCATCTTACGGACAAACTGCAATTTTTAGGAGAGGTACTAGCGCACGAGTTGGAAGTGCGTCAAATTGGGCACCAGATCCAGGAGCGGGCCAAGGAGGAAATTGACCAATCCCAGCGCGAATACTATCTGCGCCAACAGATGGAAGCCATTCGAGATGAGCTGGGTGAAAATGACGAAGGTTTGCGTGAGGCGGAGGAATACCGCGAGCAGATCGAAGAGTCTGGCATGACTGAGGAGGCGCAAGAAGAAGCCTTACGTGAACTTAAGCGCTTGGAGAAGATGCCTCCGCAGGCTGCCGAATACTGGGTCATCAAGACCTATCTCGATTGGTTGATCAGTATGCCCTGGCAAGCCACCACCGAAGATCAGCTAGATATTGAACATGCGCGCGTGATATTAGATGAAGATCACTACGATTTAGAGGATGTTAAGGAACGCATCTTGGAGTTCTTGGCCGTGCGCCAATTGCGGCTGGACCGCAAGGATGAATTGGAGGACGATCAAAGCGCTCAGTTGCAGGGACGTTCTATCGAAGGGCAGGGGGCCATCTTGGCCTTCATTGGCCCTCCGGGCGTGGGAAAAACCTCGCTGGGTCAATCTGTAGCCCGCGCGCTGGGACGTAAATTTACCCGTATGAGCTTGGGCGGGATGCGGGACGAGGCCGAAATTCGCGGACACCGTCGCACTTATATTGGCGCTATGCCTGGGCGGATTGTGCAGGCCATCAAGCGTACCGAGGTCAAAAACCCGGTCTTTATGTTGGATGAGGTGGACAAGATCGGTTCCGGTTGGCGCGGCGATCCTTCCTCCGCATTGTTGGAGGTTTTGGATCCACAACAGAACCATTCCTTCCGTGATCATTACTTGGACGTGGATTTTGACTTGAGCGAGGTGCTCTTTATCTGCACGGCTAACACCACCGCCACCATCCCCGCTCCTTTGCTGGACCGCATGGAGACCATTCGTCTGGATGGTTACACTGAATACGAGAAGCTCCACATCGCCCAGAAATACCTGGTGCCGCGGCAGCTGAAGGTCAATGGCTTGAGAACGGCAGAGATCGAATTTTCTGGGGAGGGCTTGCGCAAAATTGTGCGGGATTACACCCGCGAGGCTGGAGTACGCCAGTTAGAACGCCAGATTGGGAAATCCTGCCGCAAAGTGGCGATGCAGGTGGCCGCCGGCGATGTTGAGGAAGCGGTGCTGGTGGATGCGGAGCAGGCTCACGAGTTCCTGGGCAAGCCGCGTTACCGCTTTGAGGCCGCGCTACGCACTTCGCGGCCGGGAGTGGCTACCGGGTTGGCTTGGACGCCGACCGGGGGCGAGGTGCTCTTTGTAGAGACCGCGATTATGTCGGGCCAGGCGGACAAGCTCATTCTCACCGGTAAATTAGGCGAAGTGATGCAGGAATCGGCGCGGATTGCGTTGAGCTATGTCGAATCTCATGCGGAACAGTTGGGCGTGGATGGCAAGTTGGGCAAAAGCAAGCTCCATCTACACGTGCCCTCCGGGGCGGTCCCCAAGGATGGCCCTTCGGCAGGAATTACGCTGGTGACAGCGTTGGTTTCTTTGCTCACCAACCGCCCGGTAAGCTCTGATGTCGCCATGACCGGTGAGATAACATTGCAAGGCCAGGTCTTACCTATTGGCGGCCTTAAGCTCAAGGTGATGGCCGCGCATCGTTCCGGCATCAAGAAAGTGTTGCTGCCTAAACTCAACGAGATTGATATCGATGATATCCCGGCAGAAGTGCGCAAGGACATCGAATTGGTCCTGGTGGAAGACGTCAATGAGGTGCTGGCAGAAGCTCTGGGGCCTCGCTGCACTGAATAGTAGTTAATTGGTTTTGTGCGAGGTGAGCTGCGCTTACAGCGGCTCACCTCGTTTTGTATTACCTGACTTAGCCGAAACTTCATGTTCCCCCTATTTCGAGGTATAATGCGCCACGATAATTGAGAGGAAGGAGACCATGTCCAGAACTTATGTTGCCTTAGATTTGGAGACCACCGGATTAGATCCCCGCCGTGATGCTATTATTGAGATTGGCGCTCTGCGTTTCCAGGGTGCGCAAGAGGTTGATTCGTATTCCACTTTAATCAACCCCGGCTGCCGTATCTCCAATTTCATCACCGAGCTCACCGGAATTACTAACCGCGATGTGGCCCATGCTCCGACGATTGATGAGGTCATCCCCGAGGTGCGGATGTTTGTGGGTAACTCGTTGGTGGTGGGACACAACGTGAGGTTCGATTTAAATTTCTTGTACCAGAGCCATGTACTGCGGGGCAATGGCGGGATTGATACCTTCGAGTTGGCTAATATCCTGGTGCCCCACGCCCGCCGTTATAGTTTGACCAACTTGGTGGACGAGCTGGGTTTGCAGAAAGAAGAGCACGCGCATCGCGCCCTGGATGATGCCCGGATGGCGCATGCACTGTACGTTGAACTCTTTAACCGCGCGCAACAACTGTCCGTGTCGCTGCTTGAAGAGCTCTTTCGCTTGGGGGAGCATGTTAATTGGAGCGCGCGGTACTTCTTTAAAAATGCGTTGCAGAGCAAGAAGCAACATAAATTTCAAGGCGGCTTGGGAGCGCAATGGGCGGCGCAACTGGAGGCGCAAGCTGCCGGGCCGTTATTTCTCTCGCCGATTGAAGGTGATCCTTTAGAACCTAGCCCGAACCCGTTGGCGTTGGATCTGGAGCAAGTCTCGGAGCAGTTGGCTATAGCTGGCCCGGTAGCCAAACTCTTCGATAACTACGAGGTGCGGCCTCAACAGCGGGAGATGTTGTTGGCAGTGGCGCAGGCCTTCAACCGCAGCGAGCAACTGTTGGTGGAGGCCGGGACCGGGACCGGCAAATCGTTGGCTTATCTCATCCCGGCACTGCAATGGGCCGTGCAGAATAATGATCGGGTAGTCATTTCTACCAACACCATCAACCTCCAAGAGCAGTTAGCCGAGAATGATATTCCCTTGCTCCGCAAGGCGTTCCCGGTGGATTTCCGCGCGACGGTGCTCAAGGGACGTTCGCATTACCTCTGCTTGCGACAATTTAATTCCTTGCGCCAACATGGCCCCTCCGATAAGGAAGAGATGCGCGTGTTGGCGCGGATTCTCCTCTGGCTGCCCAATACGTTAGATGGGGATGGCGATGAGCTCTTCCTCCCCACGGCCAAGGATCGCGCAATCTGGGCGCGACTTTCCGCTTCGCGTGAGAATTGTGAGGCGCACGCTTGTCCCTTCTACGGTGGTGATGGCTGTTTCTTCTACCGGGCGCGGGCGCGGGCGGAGCGCGCGCATTTATTGGTGGTCAACCACGCGCTTTTGTTGGCCGATGCGGCGGCGGAAAACCATGTTTTGCCGGAATACGAACATCTGATTATTGACGAGGCGCATCACCTGGAACGCGCTACCACGGAATCGCTGCACTTCACGGTCAATTGGTTCTCGTTGCGGTATACCCTAGATGAATTGCTAAAGGGACATGGAGATTATCCTGGTTTGATTGCGGAGTTACAGCGGTTGGCCGTCAGTTTGCAGCGCGAGGCACGCCAGGCACTCCAGGAGCGGTTATTACAGGTGGAGGATATTGGCGAGCAAGCTAGACGTCATCTGCAGAATCTCTTTGATTCACTCGCGTTCTTTTTGGATGAGCACGTGGGTGCGCATAATCCTAATTACGCTGTGCGGTTGCGCATCACCGAGAGCTTGCGCACGCAACCGGGGTGGGATTCCATCGAAATCACCTGGGACGCCGCTGAACCGTCCTTCGCGGCGTTGGTGAAGGAGTTGGGGCGGTTAATTAGTGGCGTAGGAGACCTGAGCACTGTCGAACTCCCTGGACTGGAGGCCCCGCGCTCCCGCCTGATTGCGGTAGCGCACCGGTTACAGGAGACGTTGACCGAGCTCCACAACTTGATTGTTGAGTCGGGGGAGAATACTATCCACTGGCTACAAGCCGCCCGCAATCAAGGGCCGCTTTCGCTCCACGCCGTGCCCTTGCGCGTCGGGCAGCTGGTGCGGACGCAACTCCTGGAGAAGAAAAAGAGCGTCATCTTGACCTCAGCTACCTTGCGGATTGGGGGGACGTTTGACTATCTACGCGAGCGGCTAGAAGCGTGGGAGGCCGTCGAACTGAGTGTTGGTTCCCCTTTTGATTACAGCGAGGCTGCGCTTTTTTATGCCATCAAGGGTAATCCGGCGCCAGGCCAACACGGGTATCAAAAAATCTTTGGAGATACGCTGTTGGAACTCTGCAAGGCCACCGAGGGGCGCACGCTGGCGCTCTTCACCTCTTATAGCCAGTTGCGGGCAACGGCGAAGGCGCTCACCAAACCGCTGGCGCGTGAGAAGATCAATGTTTACGCGCAAGGGAAGGGTAACTCGCGGGCGCAGCTCTTGGAAAGTTTCCGCACTGATAAGCGGGCGGTGCTTTTAGGCACGCGCTCTTTCTGGGAAGGGGTGGATATTCCCGGTGAGGCGCTCTCGTGCTTGGTGATTGCTAAACTCCCCTTTGACGTCCCCAACGACCCGATTGTGCAAGCGCGTGCGGAGATCTGCGATAATCCATTCTCTGAATACTCAGTCCCAGAGGCGATTTTACGTTTCTTGCAGGGTTTTGGGCGACTAATCCGCACGCGGACCGATCGCGGGATAGTGGTAGCCTTAGATTCGCGGCTGCTCACCAAAAGTTATGGGCAGCGGTTCCTCAATTCGTTACCGGGGCCAACTGTGCGTGCCGGCACGCGCCAGGAACTACCGGAGATCGCGGCGCGCTGGCTGGCCGGCGAGGTTCTTTCCCCGGAGGAGGATTGCACAGAGGACGAACCCTGGCATATCCCGCCGCCGGAAGAGCCGCCGTGGTGGTAGTTTTCATTTGCGTAACCTGTGGATTGTTAAGGTGTGGAGGATTTGATGAGGATAGTGGTGGATGCTTTTGGTTCCGACAATTGCCCCGGCCCGGATGTGGCCGGCGCGGTAGCGGCGGCGCGCGAGTGGGGCGATGAGATCATCTTGGTGGGGCCGGAAGAGCGTATCCGGCGGGAGCTGGCTAAATACGAGACGGCAAGCTTGCACATCTCCGTAGTCCATGCGCCGGAAGTGATCACGATGGAGCATCACGCTAAGGATGTGCGGCACATGACGGAATCATCCGTCCGCGTGGGAATGCGGCTGGTGAAAGAGGGTGCCGCCGATGCGTTTGTCTCGGCGGGTAATACCATCGCGGTGCTCTCCTCCGCGATCTTTGATTTGCGGCGTATCCCAGGTATTCGCCGCCCGGCCCTGGCGGTGCTCTATCCTGTCGCCTTTGCGCCAGTGTTGCTGTTGGATATCGGCGCGACCGCCGATCCTAGGCCGGAATACGTGGTGCAGTTTGCTCAAATGGGCGCGGTTTACATGGAAAAGGTACTGGGCATCAGCCAGCCGCGCGTGGGTCTCTTGGCCAACGGCGAGGAGGACGAGAAGGGATCGCTGATTCTGCGCGATATCCACCAGCTATTGGCCGAGGAGGGAGGTCTCAACTTTGTGGGTAACGTGGAGCCGAAAGAGGTCAGTCGCGGGGCGGCGGATCTCGTGGTCACGGACGGTCTTACCGGCAATATCATGTTGAAAACCACCGAAGCCGTTGCTTCCTTCATTCCGCGTTTCCTCAAAGAAAAATTGGGAGAAGGGCCGTTGGCAAAAGTGGCACTGGTGCTCTTGCTCCCCGCGCTGGTAGTTGCCTTGCCGGGATTGCTACTTCTCGCTCCAAAGTTACGTCAGATCTCTAAGCAATTGGACTACGCTGAATATGGTGGCGCGTTGCTCTTGGGGGTGAACGGGATCGTGATTGTGGGACATGGACGCTCAAATGCCAAAGCTATCAAGAATGCCATCCGGCAAGCCCGTGAAGCCGTTGCGGGAGAGGTGCTAGAGACCATCAAGGCGGGGGTGGCAAAGTAACGGAACTACCCGACCATCGACTACTCGACTATTCGACTATTCGACTACTTGACTATTGACTATTTGACTATCTGACTATCTGACTAATATCTGGAGGTAGCATGAAAATTGTAGCAAATGAATCTTATATTGAGAAACGCATTAAAATGGGAGAATTTTTGCCGCTGGCCTCATTAGGCTTGTTGGGCGGCTCGCTGGCGCTGACATACTTCAAGCCAGAATGGACAATGGTGACGATGGTGATGGTGTTACTGGGCTTTTTTGCCTCCATCGCTGGCAGTTATTATGTGAATCGCTTCAACGGCAATACTCCCATGTTTAAAGAGATTCCTAAGCTACTGAAGGGATTATCGGATGAGTACGCGTTGTTGATGTACAAGCTGCCGGCACCTTTTGTCCTGGTGGGGCCTGGGGGGCTGACCGCGATCAAGGTAAAAAATCAGAGTGGGGACATTGGTTTCCATGAGGGTAGGTGGCATCATGCTCAACGCATGAAGTTCCTGCGTCAATTTGGGGGTGAAGAGAGTCTGGGGAAACCAGACGAGCAAGCGTTCACGTTGGCGCAGGATTTGGAGGAATACCTAGCCCAGCGGTTACCCGACGATGTCACCGTCCCGGTGCAGGGAATCGCTCTCTTCATCAACCCGGCGGCGCAGCTGGATACTGCTGAATCCCCGGTGCCGGTGCTCTGGTCTAAAGAGCTCAAAGGTTGGTTGCGGAATAAAGGTCGCCGCCCCGCACTGCCCAAAGAAACGCGGCGTGTACTGACGGAGGCGTTGGAGATATAGAAGCGGTGGTCAAATTCGGTTATTGGTGAAGTAGAGGAGATAAAGCTATGTTATCTGAAGAATCGCGACAAGAGCACTTCCAAATCTATCATAATCGACTGGGACCTTTAGCAAGCATGGATGAGGAGCTTGAAATCAGGCCCCTCACTCTTTTCATTGGAAAACAGGGGACAGGAAAATCCCTGGTGAGTCAATTACTCTATTTCTTCCGGGAGGCGCCTTATTTGCTATTTAGATATCGAGAGCAGAGAAGCCCCAATTCCGCCTTGCGTAGAGTTATTGAGGGGCTGAGAGCTGGGGATTCCACCCCCAGGAGCATGGCTGCTTTTTTGTCTACCGGTGATGTACAATTACGTTACCGTTCATCAATCTCCGAGACCCAGGCAGTAGAGCGGAAATTCTCAATTAGAAAATTTAGTAAAATTGAGGCCTTGCAGCCATTCGCGGGAGAGATGGAGGATTGGTTCGATTCTTGGATTGCTGACCCCTCTTTGAAAGGCCCTCAACCTCAAGCGTTGTTCATTCCCGCCGAGAGGACGTATTTCTCTCGTTTTATTAACACAGACCCAGCTATGCTGGGGCACAAGGCGGTACCTCTTACCATGCGTGAGTTTTCACGTGTTATGGTGGAGGCTGGGAAATGTTTTCTGGCCTGGCATGATTCCTCAACAGAGCGGCCCTCAGGAGCAAACAAGATTGCAGATTGGGCACGTTCTGAATTACGAGGAGAAGTTAGATACTCCCGGAGCGGCCGTCTCGCTGGTCGCTGGCAATGGATGCCAGCAGGAACTGAGCAAGCTATTGAGATAGAGATGGCTTCCTCGGGACAAATGGAGTCATGGCCCTTAATTATGGTTGCTCAGTCGTTATTTGATTGGGGAGTGGAAGCGCCGGTTTTCTTGCATATAGAGGAGCCGGAATCGCATCTACATCCTTCCGCCCAAGCTATGATGATCAAGATTTTAGCATTTCTGGTCAATCATGGTTTTCGAATTGTGGTCACAACACATTCGTTAGATGTATTGTATGCACTGAATAACCTGATTGCAGCCGAGGAGCGACTGCCAAAAAATCTGCGGGACGAGCGAGTGCCTTCACCTGAAATCCGCTTATCGCCAGAGCAAGTAGGAGCATACCACTTCAAAACAAGTGGCGAAGTTCAGAATATCATGTTGCCTGTTAAAGATATTTCTACGCACTGGCTTAATGAGGATTTGCTACGTCAAACAGAGCAGGAATTTGAATATGAGCTAAACCGTATTCGTTCTTATGGCGTGACTTGGGGATTGGATTGATATGCTATCAGAATATCTTAAAGGAAATCTGATATTTGAGGAGCGTGGCAAGCGTATTGAGATTACTCCAGGTGAGGGTGAGTCTGCACAAGCGTACGATTTAGATGTTATGGGTGAAGGGTATTTCGCCGCTTTGTACCAGGGGATGGATAGGCAGCCGCGTTCTGCAGATGGTTTATATATAGGAAGATTGGCAAATGGAAAGACCTGTGTGCTGATTATAGAGCTCAAAGGAGCCAGTGGGGATCGCGCACGTGCCGCAACTCAGTTAGCGACCACCATGCGGCACTTCATACCTGGACATCAAGAGGTTACTCTCTCCGATGACGGAACGCGACATCATCATGAGGCTGCCAGCAATGAGAGCTACTTGAAATTAGGGCCTCAACATCTGGTGATAGGCATCGTCGTGGGCGCTGAACGTGGTAGAAATACGGTTTTACCTAACATAGATATTGGTAAATACGCTGGAAATTTGATAAGAGGATACGCTATTCGTTTGAATTCACGTGCGCCTTGGAGCTACACCTTACATTCCTTGTGTGAAGAAGTTTCAAGAAATATCGGGGTTTCAGTTATCAACCTCTGATTTAACGATAGTAGTTTAGAGATACGCCGGTATGAATACAGGCTCGCCAGAGCGATCACTCTGGCGAGCCTGTTTGATTGGTGGGAATGCGATTGTTCTTACTTCAAACTAGCGAGTCGCTGCTCCCATTTAGCATAAAGGCGTTCGTAGATCTTTTCACTGAGCTCGCCGGAAATCAGGCGATTATCCAAACTGTCTAACATCTGTTGGATCTCGCCGGCGGTTTGGGGAGAGGCTGTCGCTTGTGGCGCCGCCTGCTGCGGCTGGGCTTGTCGCTGTTGGTCCTGCTGCATGGACTGGCTGAACATCTGCGCCATGCCGGCGCCCATGCCCATGCCGGCTCCCAAACCGACGCCGGCTCCGGCCAGGCCGCCGCTCTCATTCTGCGCCGCGTCACGCATAGCCTGTGCGCCCTGATATTGCATGTAGGCGTTCATATCGCCGATGGCGCCCATCGCAGAGCGCGCATCAATGGCTTTCTCGGTTTCCTCGGTCGGGGAGAGCGATTCAATGTAGAACGAATTGAGCGTCACGCCACGAGCTGCGAACTCCTCGGCGGCTTTGGCGCGCACCCCGGCGGATAGTTCCTCGGCAAAGGCGGCCATCTGGATGACGGACTTGCCCATTTCGCCGATCAAGTCCATCAGCTTGGTCATGATAATGCTGCGGAAGAAACTCTCTATATCGCGGGTGCGGTATAGCCCTTGTGTCCCGACCAGCTTATTGACGAAGAGCTGCGGCTCTGTTACTTGGATGGCATAAGTGCCATAACCAGTCACGCGCGCCATGCCTAAAATCGGATCTTGGATGGTGATGGGACTTTTGGTACCCCATTTCATATCCGTGAGCTCGCGCTGGGTCACGAAATATACCTCGGCTTTGAAGGGTGTGCGCCCAGAAAAAGCCTTGCCGATCAGATTGGTCAGCAAAGGGATATTGGCCGTCGTCAAAGTGTGCCGTCCGGCTCCGAAGGTGTCTAAGGCTTTGCCGTCACGATAGAAAATGGCGGCTTGTCCTTCACGTACAATGAGCTGCGAGCCGATCCGAAAATCACCTGAACCACGCTCTGGGATGCGATGTACAATTTCCTGACGCCCTTCATCAACATACTCTACTATATCAAAGATACGTGCCACGATGAACCTCCTCTTTTATAAAGGGTTAATAATCTGTGCATTTCACCACAAAGGTGCAAAGATTTGAAAATTCAACCTTTTGACCGATATCACTAGATTCTTTTTTCAGTGTCTTTGCGTCTTTAGGGAGAGCTATCTCTTTTCAGAGAAACCAAGGTTAGACGTTCTCTGTTCCGTTGATAACTTCCTGCCGCTCATCAAAGGTGGCGTTAGCTTCCCGCGTCAGGTCGCGCAATAGGAAGATGAACGATTGCGCATCTTCGCCTGCCAGACCTTCACGCGCGCGTCCCAGCGCACCTTCAAAACGATCAACGTAGTCCAGCAGGGTGGCGTCGAATTGATAGACGCGATCTAAATCCTCTTCCTTAACTCGCACCGCACTAAAAAGCCCGCCATAGCCATAGCTGGCGGTGCGAATGCGGTCGATAAAGGTTTGCAGTTGGGTGGCGACGCGCTCGGCGTCATCTAGTAACCCAAACTTCCCCACTGAGATGAGGTCTTGCTGCAATGCGTCAATCTGTTTTTTGACCGTGCGCAACTTGGCGGCCAGAGTCTCGCGCAGTAGTTTGTCGGCCTCCCGGCGCAGCTCTTTCTGCTTGTAACCCTTATAGCCCGGTAATTTCTCGGCAATGCCGCGCTCCAACCCAGACATACTACCTTTGATCTGTTCTAACAAGCCCATTTTATTCCTCCTAGGATTTTAACAGCCCTCTTAATCACTATGTTGGATGCTGAATGCATTGTAGCATAAAATACGTAGAGGGGAAAAGTTGGATAGTCGAGTAGTCAGGTAGTCAGGTAGTCGGGTAGTCAGGGAGTCAGGTAGTCGCCTCCTCGCTTTCTCGCTCACTCGCTTCCCCGCTGTTTTTTCGGTGAGCTCTGCTATAATCTTTTGAGGCTGCTAATTAATTCACAGGGGGTAATGAATATGCGTATTTTGATTACTGGCGGGGCCGGATTTATCGGCTCCCATCTTTGCGACCGTTATTTGGCCGCTGGGCACGAGGTTATCGCGATGGACAACTTGAGTACCGGTTCCGAGGCGAATATCGCGCATCTGGCCGGTAACGAGAATTTTCACTTTATCAAGCACGACGTGACCCACTACGTCTACGTGGATGGGCCAGTGGACCTGGTGCTGCATCTGGCTTCGCTGCCCAGTCCGGTGGATTACTTGAACTATCCTATCCAGACGCTCAAAGTGGGGGCGTTGGGCACGCATAATGCGCTGGGGCTGGCAATGGCAAAAGGAGCAAAGTTCTTCTTGGCCTCCACTTCTGAGGTCTATGGCGACCCGTTGGAGCATCCGCAGCGGGAGAGCTATTGGGGGAATGTGAACCCTATCGGGCCACGTGGGGTTTATGATGAGAGCAAACGTTTCGCCGAGGCGTTGGTGATGGCTTATCACCGGTATCACGGCGTGGATACGCGCATTGCGCGGATTTTTAACACTTATGGGCCTCGGATGCGCGCTGATGACGGGCGCGTGGTGCCCAACTTCATCAATCAGGCGCTGCGCGATGAACCGTTGACGGTTTATGAGGCGGGGCAGCAGACGCGCTCTTTCTGTTATGTCGACGATCTAGTGGAGGGCTTTGCCCGCTTGCTCGCCTCTGATTATAACGAGCCGGTGAACTTGGGTAATTCCCGCGAGCTGACTATCTTGGAATTTGCGCATAAGGTGAAGGAAATTACAGGCAGCGACTCCGAGATTATCTTTGTGCAGCCTCAAGATGAACGGACCAAGGACGATCCGCAGGTGCGTTGCCCCGATATTACACGCGCGCGCGAGCTCTTGGGTTGGAGCGCGCAGGTAACCTTGGAAGAAGGGTTGCGGCGCACGGCGGCTTATTTCAGGCGTCAAGCGGGGCTGAGCTAATGCCACGGTTGCCTTCGGTCTTGGTCTATCTGCGACGGGGCGACGAGCTCTTGTTAATGCACCGCCACAAAGAGCCGAATTTGGGGTTATGGGTTGCGCCCGGCGGCAAGGTGGAATTGGACGAAGCGCCTCACGAGACAGCGCGGCGCGAGATGTACGAGGAGACTGGCTTGCTGGTGGATCGTTTGGAATTTCGCGCTCTTGGCACCGAGGTCTCCCCGCTCCCGGATTGGCAATGGTTGCTCTTTATCTACGTGGCGACCGGCTTCAGCGGCACGTTGACGCCGGACCTGCGGGAAGGCTCGCTGGCTTGGGTGACGCCGGAGCGTTATCTGGCGGAGTTGCCCATCCCGCAAGCTGATGCGATCTTTGCTCCCCTGATTTTGGATCCGGCAGAGCCTTTCTTCGAGGCCAAGTTCACCTACGATGTCAATTTACGCTTGGTGGATTGGGTACGGTATGGGTAAATCGGGACCAGTTTGGACAGAAGTAACCACAGATTACAAGGATTGCACAGAGAGGATTAGCTGTGGCCGGTCTCCCGACCGAGCCACCTCGCGCAATGAAACGCACTCAATTTCTAGGCTCTTTAGGATTTCGCATGGTTGAGTCAAAACCAACCGCGAATGGCGCTAATTAACGCGAAAAAAGTTAAAAAAATCTGTGTAATCTGTGGTGAAGAATTTACAGCTCAGTGAACCAACCATGCAAAGTCCCAGAGACCCAATTTCTATAAATTTCGCTCCGTGAGGTTATGGAAAACTTACTGAGACTCTCAGTTGCTCGCCGCCGCCACTTAACTTGGGTGGCGGCGGCATTGTTCGCCGGCCTGCTCATCGCGCGGCTGCCGCTCTGGATGACGTTTGCGCTCTGCGGCGGGGTGCTGGTAGTGCTCGGCAGTTGGCGGGAACCGTTGGTCGCCATCGGAGCCGCCTTACTGTTGGGGCCGCTGCGCGCCTGGCTCTCTGCGGAATTTCCCCAACTCCCCGCGCAGATCGGACAGGCGTTCTTCCTCTTGGCAGTGGCGGCTTGGCTGGCGCGGGGACTGGCGCGCCGTGAAGTGCGCCTCCCGCATCCGCCCTTACTCTGGCCGCTGGCCGGCTTCTTGAGCGTGGCCCTCCTCTCCCTCTGGTCGTCGGTGGATCCGTGGGTCGGTTTCCTCGAATGGGCCAAGTGGGCCCAGCTCCTCGTGTTCTTCCTCTTGGCCTATCAACGTTTCCAGGCGTGGGATGTCACCGCACACGGAGCCGCCATCGGTGTCGGGTTGTTGGTATTGGTGGCCTGTGGGCAGGCGGCAGTGGGCATCTGGCAGTTCGGTCTGCGTGGGGACGGCCCGGAGCACTTCGCCATCGGGCCGGGACGCTATCGCGCCTACGGCACCTTCGAGCAGCCGAACCCTTACGGCGGCTTTCTCGCGCTCAGCGGCGCGCTCCTGGCCGGATTGTTGCTGGTCTTGGTGGTGGAGTGGGCGCAAGCGCGCTGGGAAAGTCAGCCCCGGCCATTACGGTGCTGGTGGTGGGGAGGGATAGGTGGGGCGCTGCTCCTTGTGGGCGGCGGCTTGCTGGCTTCCTGGTCACGTGGCGCGTGGCTGGGGTTTGGAGCGGCGTTATTGGTGATGGCGGCGGCGCTGCCCCGCCGTGGCTGGTGGGGACTCCTGCTTATCCTCCTAATTGTGGGCGGCGGCGGGGGTCTGCACGCGACCGGCCGCTTGCCGGCGGCGCTCTCCACGCGGCTGACCGGATTCCTGGATTACACGCGCTTTGAGGATGTGCGCGGCGCACCGATCAACGATGCCAACTACGCGGTGCTGGAACGGATGGCGCACTGGCAAGCGGCGCTGGGAATGTGGCGAGATAACTTCTGGTTAGGGGTGGGGCTGGGCTGCTACGAGCCGGCCTACGCCGCTTATGCGCTTATCAATTGGCCGATCGCGCTGGGACACGCGCACAACTTCTACCTCAACCTCCTGGCGGAAGTGGGTTTGGTGGGTTTGACCGCTTACCTCGTCTTTTTAGGCGCGCTCTTCCTCTCTCTCTGGCGGGCCACACGGCGTTTAAGCGGCTGGCAGCGTGGCTTAGCGTTGGGTTTACTGGGGGCGTTCACCCATTTTGCCGTGCATAGTTTGGTGGATAATTTACTGGTCAATAATGTGCAATTCCATCTGGGAGTGCTGCTGGCGTTGGCCGCGACCGTGATTTTCACCTAAAACTAGGACGCAGATTAACGCTGATCCTTGACTGGCGACTTTCGACCTTTGACTGGCGACTTTCGACTTATCTTCAAAGGAGCTTACCATGAATAAACTACGTTATCTGAGTGTGCTGCTATTCTTAACGTTACTCATCACCGCTTGCCAGCCAGCTCCACCGCCCGCGACGGCGACGACCACGCAGCCCCCCACGGCGACCAACGTCCCGGCCCCGACCACCACGCCGACGACACCTCCACCGACAGCCACGTTGACGCCACTCCCCACGCCGACGCTCTCCAACCCGGCGGCGGGACGTGAAGCGGCCCCCATCTCACCGGTCGGCGCGGATGGCACGCTGCCGCCCGGCACCGATGACTTTCCCTGGTGGGACGACACCGTTTTCTACGAGGTCTTTGTCCGCAGTTTCTACGACAGCGACGGGGACGGGGTGGGGGACTTGGCGGGCTTGATTTCCCAGCTCGATTATCTTAACGACGGCAACCCCGCGACCACTGACGATTTAGGCGTCACCGGTCTCTGGCTGATGCCGATTCAGCAATCCCCCAGCTATCACGGCTACGATGTGGTGGATTACTACGCGGTGGATGACGAGTACGGCTCCAACGAGGACTTCTTGCGGTTGGTGGCAGCGGCGCACGCGCGCGGGATGCGCGTCATCATTGACCTGGTGCTCAATCATACCTCCTCGCAGCATCCCTGGTTCCAACAGTCCCGCGATCCCGCTTCTGATAAACGCGATTGGTACGTCTGGGCGGAGGAACCCGGCCAGCACGGTTGGCAAAAGACGGCGGATGGCTATTATTACGCGCTTTTCTGGGAAGGGATGCCCGATCTCAATTACGAGAATCCGGCAGTGACGGCGGAGATGTACGAGGTCATCCGCTTCTGGCTGGATGATATGGGCGCGGACGGTTTCCGCCTGGACGCCATCAAACATCTGATCGAAGAGGGTGACGTGGTGGAGAACACGCCGGGCACGCACGCTTGGCTGGCCGATTTCTACGACTACTACAAGGGACTCAATCCCGACGCCTTTACCGTGGGCGAGGTCTGGAGCAACAGTCAGGCAATCCGGCCTTATCTGGATGCTGAACTGGATAGCGCTTTTGAGTTCAACTTGGCCGAAACCTTCCTCGGCTCGGCGCTCAGCGGACGCAGTACCACGCTCTCGATAACCGAGGCTTCCGTGGTGGATATTTATCCGGCGGGACAGTACAGCACCTTCCTATCCAACCATGACCAGACGCGCGCTCGTTCGCAGCTCTTTAATGATGAACAAGCCAAAGTTGCCGCCACGCTCCAGTTGACCTTTCCGGGTGTGCCCTTCATCTACTACGGGGAGGAGATTGGTATGCAAGGGGCAAAACCTGACGAGAACCTCCGTCGCCCGCTCCAATGGACAGTTGAGGGTGGCTTTACCACCGGCACGCCCTGGCGCGGCTACCACGATGATCTGGCGGAGCGCAATGTCGTCGTGCAAGAGACAGCGCCGGACTCGGTGTTCAACCACTACCGGGCCTTGATCCGATTGCGTAATGAGCATGAGGCGTTGCGCATCGGTGCGTGGCAAGCGCTCCCGACCGCGCAGCGTTCCGTCTTCGCCACCCTGCGTACCTCGGACGAGGAGACGCTCCTGGTGCTGGTCAACTTGAGCGGGAAACCGGTGGAGGATTACGCGCTCACCTTGCCGGCGGGCCACTTCGTCGCGGGAACCCAACCCGCGCTCCTACTGGGAGAGGGCGCGCTCAACGCCCCGGTCATCAACGCGCAGGGCGGCTGCGATGTCTACGTGCCCGTCCCCCAACTGGCCGCCTACGGGAGCTACATCTTGCAGTTTGAGTAATGTGGCGCGGAATGCCATTCCGTATTACGCTCGTCATCAACGCGCAGGTGGCGCGGAATGCCATTCCGCTGTCATCAACGCACAGGTGGCGCGGAATGCCATTCCGCATTACGCTTGTCATCAACGCGCAGGTGGTGCGGAATGCCATTCCGCATTATGCTTGTCATTAACGCACAGGTGGCGCGGAATGCCATTCCGCATTACGCTCGTCATCAACGCGCAGGTGGTGCGGAATGCCATTCCGCATTATGCTTGTCATTAACGCGCAGGTGGCGCGGAATGCCATTCCGCATTACGCTCGTCATCAACGCGCAGGTGGTGCGGAATGCCATTCCGCGTTACTCCAATCTTTCTATGCGTAATCTCCACAATTTCCCCACAATGTTCTGTTATGATGGCTGTGCTGTGATGATAAAGATGGGGAGGGCAGGATGAAGAAATATGTGTGGTGGATTTTGGCGTTCGTACTGGTGGCGGGCTTAGGATATGGCGGCTACCGGGTTTACCGTTCCGTCACCACGCCGGCAGCGACGCAATCGGCGGCGTTGAAGACGGTGTTGGTGGAGCGGGGCGATTTGCGCGCAGAGGTGGATGCCAGCGGGAATTTGGCGGCGGCGGAGGAGGTGCAACTGAGTTTCGCGTCCTCCGGTGAGGTGGCGGAAGTACTGGTGGCGGTGGGAGACGTGGTCGCTGCCGGGCAGCCGTTGGTGCGCTTGGATACGGATGATCTGGAGGACGCGGTGGCGCAGGCAGAGCTTAGCCTATCTCAGGCCAAAATCGATTTGAGCGAGACGTTGGCCGGGGCTACGGAGGAAGCGCTCACGTCTGCGGCGGCTGCGCTCCGGGGCGCGCAAGCCGATTACGCCAAAGCGGCCGGTGCGGCGACGCAGGATGAACTTGAGAAGGCCACGGTTGAACTGCGGCAGGCTGAAGTGTCGCGGGATGCGGCGCAGGCCGGTTATGACCGCGCGGGTGGCAGTTGGCGTAACGAGGTGAATTATTCGCAGATTGCCAACAACCTCTGGACGGCGCAGGCCGGTTATGAGAAGGCGCAAGCCTCTTACAACGCCACCGTGGACGGCGCGACGGACAATGAGCGCTGGGCGGCGTGGGCCAAAGTCCAGCAGGCGGAGGCCAATGTGGAGAAGTTGCGCTCGCAACCGGCTGACGAAGCCGTGAGTCTGGCGCAGATCAAAGTGCAGCAAGCCGAGTACGATCTGGCGCAAGCCGAGTACAACTTGGCGCAGGCGACTTTGGAATCCCCGCTGGCCGGCACGGTGACGGCGGTCAACGTCGCGGTGGGCGAGCGGGCGAGCACGCCGGCGGTGGTTGTCGCCACGTTAGAGGCGCTGACGGTGGAACTGGTCTTGGATGAGAGCGACGTGGTGCAAGTGGTCGTCGGCCAGCTAGTGGTGGTGGCTTTGGATGCGCTGGATGATGTGGAGCTTACGGGGGCGGTAACTTACATCGCTTCCACGGCTCAGATACAATCAGGCGTGGTGCTCTATCCTGTTACCGTGACATTGGATTCGACCGACGCGCCGGTACGCGCGGGCATGACGGCTGACGCGGAGATCATCACCGCTGAGGCTGCTGGGGTGTTGCTGCTCCCTTCCAATGCGGTGCAGGAGCTGAATGGCCGTACCATCGTGATGCGAAAGCTGGCCGAGGGTGAGACCCTGGAACGGACGGGATTAAGGCCGGGTGCCGGGTCCGGGCCGGGCGCGGAGAATAACGCAGCCCCGGCGGGTGCTACGGGTGCTGGCCCCGGTAATCAGATGGGGGCGGGTGGGTTTGTGCCCGTGCCGGTAGAAGTGGGAGCCAGTTCCAGCACCCAGGTGGAGATTGTGAGTGGTCTGGAGGAAGGCGATGAAGTGGTCATCATCAATCTGGCGGAACTGGCCGAGTCAGGGGGGATGCCGTCGGGGATGATGATGATGCGCGACATGATGGGGAGACATCCCTAAAGTAGTTAATTGGAACTGAGAATGGGACGCAGGTAAACGCAGACTATGCTCGCAGATTAAAAATAATAGAGTGGCATGGGGCACTGAAGAGAGTAAGGATTTCGCCGCTTTTGAAAATTATTTTTTGACCGATATTGTTGGTTGGCTGACAAACTCTTTGGGGCGTAGCTTAGCTGCTAGTAAAACCAAAAAAATCAGTATTTATCTGCGTTAATCTGCGTCCCCAAAAAGGAGTGAGAATATGAAGAAGAGATGGTGGGTACTTATCGTTATGTTGGTCGTCGTGGGCGGCTATTGGGGTTATGCGCGCTGGCTCAAGCCGGGTCGGGCGGGGGTGCAGACGGCGGAAGAGGTTACGGAGTTGGTCACGGTAGAGCGTGGTACTTTGCAAGAATCCATTGAGGGGAGCGGCAATCTGGTCGCGGCCCAAGAGCGCGCGCTGGCGTTTGGGAGTGGGGGGCGCGTAGTCGCCGTCTACGTTGCCGAAGGAGAGCACGTCACGGCCGGGCAGCCGTTGGTGCAGCTGGATGCCACTAGCTTGGAGTTGGCTGTCCAGCAGGCGGAACTGAGCCTCTCCCAAGCCCAGGTGCAATTGGAGGCGCTGCAGGCTGGGGCGACTGAGGCCGAGATTGCGGCGGTGGAAGCCTCCGTGAGCAGCGCGCAGGCCGGCTACGCGCAGGTGAAGGATGGTGTTTCCACCCAACAGCTCGCGCAGTTGCAAACCGAGTTGGATTTGGCCGTCAAGGAAGTGCAGCAGGCGCAGGGGAACTACGACCGCTACGGGGGCCGGATGGCCGCGCAGTTGCAAAACGCCACGCTGGCTTATGAGCGCGCTCAACTGGCCTACGATATCGCCGCAGCAGTGGATAGCCATGCTCTAACCTCGGCGTGGAGCAATGTGGAGCAGCGGCAAGCGGATCTGGATGAGCTGCTCGCCGGCCCCACAGAAGAGGAACTGGCGGCATCCGAGTTGGGCGTACAGCAAGCGGAGCTCGCGTTGCAAAAGGCCCGGCGGCAACTGGAGGACGCGACGTTGATGGCTCCGTTTGCCGGGACGGTGACGGAATTAAATGTCGCCGTGGGAGAGCTGGCGACTGGCTCAACGGTGGTTGTGATCGCTGATTTGGAGACGTTGGAAGTGGAGATCACTTTGGATGAAAGCGATGTGGTACAGGTGAATGAGGGACAATCTGCCCAGGTCTCGTTGGAAGCGCTGGATATCCTCCCCCTTCCCGGCGAGGTGACGGAAATTGCGCCGCAAGGCGAGACGACTTCGGGTGTGGTGCTCTATCCGCTCACTGTGCGGCTGGCGGAGACCCAGTCCCAGATACGCGCGGGCATGACGACGGATGTTGAAATTATCACCGTCCAGTGGGATGATTTGCTCTATCTACCCCAGCGGGCACTCAAGTTAGCGGAGGGGCAGGCTTATGCAATGTTGCAGAATGGCGCTGGTGAGTTCCAGCAGGTGCCCGTAACTCTGGGGCGGAGTTTGGACGGCCAGGTGGAGATCAAAGATGGTTTAGCCGAGGGGGATGTGGTCGGCGTGTTGACGGAAATTGTCGCTGATGAAGAAGAGCCTCGGGGTATGTTCCCGGGCATGGGCGGAGGGAGGCCTTAGAATGAGTTTAATTGAAGTGCGTGAGCTGACTAAGACTTATCAGATGGGCGAGGTGCAGGTGCATGCGCTGCGCGGTCTCTCCTTAGACATTGAGGCGGGCGAATGGGTAGCCATTATGGGGCCTTCTGGCTCCGGCAAATCAACGTTGATGCACATTATCGGCTGTCTGGACACGCCTACGTCGGGCGCGTATATCCTCAATGGCGTGGATGTCAGCCAGATGGACGAGAACCAGCTGGCTGCGGTACGCAACCGCGAGGTGGGGTTTGTTTTCCAGACCTTTAACCTTTTGTCGCGCACCAGCGCGCTCAAGCAGGTGATGTTGCCGCTGCAGTATAGCCGCAATGGCGGCCGGTTGGAGCTCAGCGAGCGCCGCACGCGCGCGCAGGCGGCGTTGGAAGCGGTGGGGCTGGGACACCGCTTGACCCATCATCCCACCGAGCTCTCCGGCGGACAACAACAGCGCGTTGCGATTGCCCGCTCACTCATCAACCGACCGCAGATTATCATGGCTGACGAGCCGACCGGTAACTTGGATTCCACCTCAGGGCAAGAGATTATGGATATCTTCCGTCGCTTACATCAGGAGCAGGGTATTACGTTGGTGATGGTGACGCATGATCACCTGATTGGGGCGGCTGCGGAGCGAGTAATCAATTTGATGGATGGAAGGGTAGTCTAGTAGTCAATTAGTCGGGTAGTCAATTAGTCGGGTAGTCAATTAGTCGGGTAGTCATTAGTCGGGTAGTCGTTAGTCGGGTAGTCAGACTATCAGACTATCAGACTACTGGACTACTAGACTAACCAGTTGGAGGAAAGATGATCATACAATTAATAGATCTATGGGAAAATGTTCGCGTGGCGTTGAATGGTTTGGTGGTGAATAAACTGCGCTCGGCGTTGACGATGTTGGGGATTATCATCGGCGTGGCGGCGGTGATTGCGCTGATGTCCATTGGGAGTGGTGCGCAGGCCGAGATTACGGGGCAGATCAATAGCATGGGTACTAACATGCTCATCGTGATGCCGATGTCCTTTGGCCGGGGGAGTGTCGGCGGGGGGGGGAGCGGCTCGTTGGGCTTGACTATGGCTGATGTGGACGCGCTTGCTGATCCCAATAATGTCTCTGGAGCGGAGCTGATCGTGACTCAGTTTGATGGCAACGGGCAGTTGATCTACGGCGATACCAACCTCAACGCCACGGTCTCTGGCGTGACTCCCGCATATCTGACGTTGTACGAGTTGGAATTAGCGCGGGGTCAATTTGTGGATGAAAATCACGTAGAGCGACGGTCGAAGGTGGTGGTGCTGGGTGATACCATTGCCACAGAACTCTTTGGCGATTTTGACCCGGTGGGGCAGACTATCAAGGTGGTGGGTAATAGCGGGCACCGCATTTCGTTGGATGTCATTGGGGTATTGGAATCTCAAGGCGATTCAATGATGAACAATATTGATGATAGTGTCTTTGTGCCTATTTCTACCGCGCAGACGAAGATCTTTAACGCGCGTAACGCGGTTGGTGCGTTGACGGTCAACCGCATCAACGTTATGGCTAAATCTGAAGAGCTGGTGGATACCACCGAGGCGCAGATTGAGAGTACCTTGCGGGCAGAGCACGGTTTGAGTGCTGATGAAGATGTCGATTTCAATATCCTGAACCAGGCGGATTTGTTGGAGACTGTCACCAGCGTTACCGATACGTTCACGGTCTTCTTGGGTGCTATCGCCGGCATCTCGCTGCTGGTGGGTGGTATTGGTATTATGAACATCATGCTAGTCTCCGTCACCGAGCGGACGCGCGAAATAGGTTTGCGCAAGGCGGTGGGTGCGCGCAAGGGCGATATTCTGCTGCAATTCTTGATGGAAGCTGTAATCTTGAGTCTCCTGGGCGGTATTTTTGGGATTGGGTTGGGTGCCGGGTTGGCCGGCCTGGTGAATCTCACCGGGATGTTTAGTTCGGTGGTGACCGGCGGCTCGGTCACGTTGGCGGTGGGTTTCTCGTTGGTGATTGGGTTGTTCTTCGGCATTTACCCGGCCAATCAGGCCGCAAAGATGAATCCCATTGAGGCGTTGCGATATGGGTGAGGAGTAAATTTGTAAGGATGGGTGTCATTCCGAGCCAGCGGAGCGTTAGCGATGCGCCCGCGAGGAATCTCCTACTTCTGTAGCTAGTTTCCATAGATACTAGATTTCTCGCCTACGTGCTCCTCGCGTGGCTTGGAGCACTTGCTTGGAATGACAGGACCTGCGGGTTGGATATTCCCAGGGGAAGCGCGGGGATTTATCATCCAGCCCCAACCGGTGGGGCGGAAGCGGATGGAAGGAGCAGGGGAGAATTGTATGGTGGTCCCGCCGTGCAATTCTCCCCAAAAAGTAGCTGGTGAGCAACGGGAGTGGGATATGCCAACTCAAGCGATTTTAGTGGTGGACGATGAAGTGCAGATTGTGGAAGTGGTGCGTGATTATTTGGCGCGGGCCGGTTACAGTGTGCTGACGGCACGTGACGGGCAGACGGCGTTGACGTTGGCCCGGCGCGAGCAGCCGGATCTGATGGTGTTGGATCTGATGTTGCCCGGCGGCGTGGATGGGTTGGACGTTTGCCGCCAAATTCGGCGCGATCCGGCGTTGGGGGAGTTGCCCATCATCATGCTTACCTCCCGCGTGGACGAGACGGACCGACTGATCGGGCTGGAGTTGGGAGCGGATGATTACATCACTAAGCCATTTAGCCCGCGGGAGGTGGTCGCGCGCGTCAAAGCGGTGCTCCGGCGCGTGAAACGTGACGTGGGGCATACGGGGTTGCTCCGGGTGGGGGAATTGCGGATTGATGTGCCGCGTCGTAACGTCACGCTGGGAGCTCAACCGGTGGCGTTGACGCCGACGGAGTTTGATATTTTGCTGGTGCTGGCGCATTATCCAGGCCGGCCCTTTACCCGCGCGCAACTGATGGAGCGGGTCTATGATACGGCTTACACTGGCTACGATCGCGCTATTGATTCGCATATCACCAATTTGCGAAGCAAATTGGAAGCGGGCGGGCGGTATCCGCGCTACGTTGTCACGGTTTATGGCGTAGGTTACAAGCTAGAGGAGCCAAGATGAGGTTGCTGGCGAGTCTCAGAAAGACGCTCGATGGGTTGTGGCAGCGGGTCAATCTAAGCTGGTTCTGGCAGCTGGTCTTGGCTTTTGCTACGGTGACGTTGTTGACCGCTACGGGGATGCACTTGGTGGGGCGTTTGGCGTTACGGAGGGTGGAGAATTTTGTACGCGAGCATCCACAACCCCTTCACGTTCTCTGGGCTGATCGGCTGGCGCACTATTACGCTGCGCATGGCTCGTGGGAAGGCGTGGAGGAGATGGTCGCCACGTTCCCCCTGGGGGAAGCCTGGGAACCATGGGATGAGGAGTGGGCGCAACCGTATTTATTGCTCTCTGCTGGCGGAGAGCTCTTAGCGGTGAGCGCTACGGAAGAGTTGAGTTCCGTGGGTTCCGTAGACCCCGTTTTCGCGTTGCCCATTCGCGTGGAGGGGGAGGTGGTGGGGCAGCTTTTGATGGGTGAAATGCTGCGCCGCCGTTTTTTTGGCCCCCCACGGGAGGCAGGGTGGAAAGGCCCCAGTTGGGGCGAGATTGTGAGGCGGATGTGGGGGACCAGCCTCTACGTGGCCGTGATGGCGTTGGTGTTGGGGCTGGTGTTCTCCCGAGGCTTGAGCCATCCGCTGGCGGAACTGACCGCGGCCACACGCGTAGTCGCGGCCGGCGATCTGAGCGTGCGAGTTTCGACGCGCCATCCCGGTGAGGCGCGGGAGTTGGCGGAAGCGTTCAACGCGATGGCTGGGGAGTTGGCGCGGGCTGATGAGTTGCGCCGCAATATGACAGCCGATGTGGCGCATGAGCTCCGCACGCCGCTCAGCATTATTCGGGGGAAGATGGAGGGTATCATTGATGGCGTTTATCCGGCCACCGAGGAACATTTGGAGCCGGTGGTGGAGGAGGTGGCGTTGCTCGCCCAGCTGGTTGAGGATCTGCGCTTGTTGGCCCAGGCCGAGGCAGGACAGTTGCGCCTTACGCGCCGGACGTTGGACATGGGCGATTTGCTCCGCGACGCTCATGTAAACTTCACCCCGCAGGCTGGGGATCGCGGAGTGCTGTTAGCACTGGATTTGCCCGCCGGGTTGTCGCCGGTGCAGGCTGATGGGCGCCGTATCTCTCAAGTGTTGGGCAATCTGCTGACCAACGCTTTCCACCATACGCCGGAGGGCGGCAGTGTGACGCTCTCCGCGCGCGAGCAGGACGGGTACATCGCTGTCTCGGTGTGTGATACCGGCGTGGGGTTGATCTCGGAGGAGCTCCCTTATGTCTTCGAGCGCTTCTGGCGCGGGGATAAATCGCGTTCGCGCGCCCGGTCTACTAGCGGCAGTGGGTTGGGATTGGCTATCGCTAAACAGATTGTGGAACTGCATGGCGGCACGATCACGGTCACGAGCGAGCCCGGGCGCGGCGCGGAGTTCACGTTCACGTTGCCGGCTTGATGGCTAGAGAAGATAACTCATCACAGAGTCACGGAGGACGCTGAGAAAAAGGGAAGCTGTCTTTGTGTCATTCCGAGTAAAGCACCGCACCCTGACTGGCGCGGTCGGGAGAACGGCCACAGCTTTGGAAAAGCTAGTCCTCCGCTAAGCTCTTCCCCGCTACGAAAAACAGATTTTGGGGTAGACTTGACTCTCTGGCCGGAGGTATAATTTGCCGATTTGCCATTTCCTAAGGAGACACCGTGTGGGCAGCCACACCAACGATAACGAAAATGTTTCACTAACACCAGCGGCCTGGTCTTGAAGTAGACTTTTGACCTGCGACTTTAGGCTTGTTTTTAGAGGAGTTACTAAATTATGCTACGTTTGATCAAATATTTGAAGCCTTTTACGCTGTGGATTTTGCTGGCCGCTGTGCTGCTCTTTGTCCAGGCGCTGGCAAGTCTGGCTTTGCCGGATTATATGTCCAAGATTGTCAACAACGGTATTCAGCAAGGGGGCGTTGAGGACGCCGTCCCCCTGGCGCTGCGCCAGAGCGAGCTGGACAAGGCTCTGCTTTTCCTCGCTGACGCAGACCAAGATACGGCGCTCGCGGCCTACACGCTGGTGGATCAGGAATCGTCGGAGTATGCTGATTATGTGACGCAGTACCCTGCGCTGTCAACGGAGCCGGTGTACGTGTTACGTGATTTAAGTGCGGAAGAACGGAGGACGTTGAATCCCATCATGGCGCGCGCGCTGATGGCCGTCTACGGGATTGAGCAAATGGTGGCTCATCCCTCCGAGGTGGCGCCGGGCGGGGATATGGGGTTCGATCTTGCCAAATTACCCCCCGGAGTGGATGTTTTCAAATTCCTGGCCCAGCTGCCGGCGGCCCAACGCAGTCAGATTTTGGATAAGCTAGATTCGCGTTTTGCCGCGCTCGGCGAGAACATGCTCGCGCAATCGGCGGTGGTCGCGGTGAAGGCTGAATATACGGCGCTGGGGATGGATACTTTTAGTTTGCAGAACCGCTATATCTATCGCACCGGCTTGTGGATGCTGTTGTTGGCGCTACTGGGAGGCGCGGCTATGATTGCCGTGGGCTATATTTCGTCGCGCACCGCCGCCGGAGTAGCGCGGGATTTGCGCCACGATATTTTCGGAGCAGTCATGAATTTCTCCCATGCGGAGTTTAACCAGTTTTCGACGGCCTCGCTGATTACGCGCACAACTAATGACATTACACAAATCCAAACGGCGATCGTGATGCTGATTCGGATTGCTTTCTATTCGCCCATCATTGGGATAGGCGCCGTGATCCGCGCCAGCAGCACCGGCTCGGCGATGTGGTGGATTATTGCGCTGGCGGTCGGGGTGTTGAGCATCTTGATCTTCACGGTTTTCAAAATGGCTTTACCTAAATTCAAGCGCGTCCAATCGCTGGTGGACCGGCTTAATTTGGTCATGCGTGAGAATCTGGCGGGCATGATGGTCATTCGGGCTTTCAATACGCAGGAATTTGAACTACAGCGTTTTGATAAGTCCAACCGCGATTTAACCGGGACCATGCTCTTTATCAGTCGCGTCATGGTGGTAATGAGACCCTTGATGATGTTGATTATGAACGGCTTGCTGTTGCTGATCATCTGGGTAGGCGCGCACGAGGTTGCGCAGGCGACGATGCAAGTCGGCGATATGATGGCTTTTATGCAGTACGCGCTGCAAATCGTCATGTCGTTCTTGATGCTCTCGGTGATGTTTATTATGTTGCCTCGGGCTTCCGTCTCGGCTGACCGTATTGCCGATGTGTTGGGCGCTAAGCCGACGATTGAGGACCCGCTGGTTCCTCAGCATTTCCGGCGCCCCTTAAGTGGCGAAATCACATTCCACGACGTGGCGTTTCGTTATCCTGATGCGGAAGCGGACATACTTCACGCTCTCAACTTCACCGCGCGGCCCGGTGAGACGACGGCTATTATCGGCTCGACTGGTTCGGGGAAATCCACGTTGGTCAACTTGCTGCCACGCTTCTTTGATGTGACCGCGGGCGCTATCACCATTGATGGCGTGGACATTCGCAGCGTTACCCAGCACGAGCTGCGCGACCAGATCGGCTACATTCCACAGCAGGGAGTGTTGTTCTCAGGCACCATTGAGAGCAACTTGCGGTATGCCGATGAGGACGCGACCTCGGAAACCCTCGCCCAGTCGTTGACCATCGCGCAGGTGCAGGAGTTCGTCATGGCTAAGCCGGAGGGCTTGGCGAGCCAGATCGCGCAGGGTGGGGCGAATGTGTCTGGCGGTCAGAAACAACGGCTGGCCATTGCCCGCGCTCTGGTCAAGCAAGCCCCCATCTATATCTTTGACGATAGTTTTTCAGCCTTGGACTTCCAGACCGATGCGGCGTTGCGCCGCGCGCTGCGCGAGAACATCAGCGAGAGCATTGTGTTTATCGTGACGCAGCGCGTTTCTACTATCCGCCACGCCGAGCAGATTATTGTGTTGGAGGAAGGGCGGATTGTGGGGCAGGGGACTCACGAGTCGTTAATGACCGTTTGTGAGACTTACCGCGAGATTGCGCTTTCGCAGTTAAATCAGGAGGAATTGGCATGAGTACACGCACCAGAGCAACTAAGCGGGAGGCGGGGCATCGGCCCATGAGGGGTCGTCAAGGGTCACATGGCATGATGGCGGGCGGTGAGCAGGCCCAAGATTTTAAGGGCACAATGATCAAGCTGCTCCATTCCTTGCGGGCAGAGCGGGTAGCGATTTTCATCGTGCTCCTCTTCGCGGCGGCCTCAACCGTGTTCTCCATCGTCGGTCCCAAGATTTTGGGGAAAGCCACCACCAAGCTTTTTGAGGGGGTGATGGGCGAACTCATGGGCGGTGGCGCGGGCATCGACTTTACCTACATCGGCAACCTCATTCTCACTCTGGTCGGTTTATATCTCCTCTCGGCCCTGTTCAGCTACATCCAGGGTTGGATTATGTCGGACGTGGCGATGAAACTAACTTACCGCTTTCGTAAAGATATCGCGGAGAAGATCAACCGCCTGCCGCTCAAATACTTTGATGGTACCACCCACGGGGAGGTGCTCTCGCGGATTACCAATGATGTGGATACAATCAATCAGACGCTTAATCAGAGTTTGACGCAGATTATTACCTCGGTTATCACGTTACTGGGCGTGCTGGCAATGATGCTCTCTATCAGTTGGCAGATGACGTTGGTGACGTTGCTGATACTGCCGCTCTCATTCGTCTTCGTTAAGCTGGTGATCCAACATTCGCAGAAATACTTTAAGCAGCAGCAGGATTATTTAGGGCATATCAACGGGCACGTGGAGGAGGTCTACGGGGGGCACAAGGTCGTGCGGGCTTTCAACGGTGAGGAGCGCAGCGTCGCCCAATTCGATGTCTTCAATGAGACACTCTACACTTCGGCGTGGAAGTCGCAGTTTCTCTCTGGACTAATGCGCCCGATTATGAACTTTGTCGGTAACTTGGGCTACGTGGCAGTCTGTATCCTGGGTGGTTGGTTGGCGATCCAGGGTCAGATTTCCGTGGGGGATATCCAAGCCTTCATTCAATACGTGCGTCTCTTTACGCGCCCTATTGCGCAGCTGGCTAACATTTCCAACGTGTTGCAGCAAACGGCTGCGGCAGCGGAACGGGTCTTCGAATTCCTTGCGGAGGCCGAAGAGCTCCCCGAGACCGCGCAGCCCGTGCAACTCGAGACCGTTGAGGGGCGAGTGGAGTTTCGACACGTCCGCTTCGGTTACGATCCGGACAAGATCATCATTAAGGATTTCTGCGCCACCGTCCAGCCGGGGCAAAAGATCGCCATCGTCGGCCCGACCGGTGCGGGCAAGACCACCATGGTCAAATTGCTGATGCGCTTCTACGACGTGGATGCCGGGGCGATCTTGATTGAGGGACACGATCTACGCGACTTTAAGCGGTCTGAGGTGCGGCAACTGTTCGGCATGGTGCTGCAAGACGCCTGGCTTTACAATGATACCGTCAGAGAGAATATCCGTTACGGTTGTCTGGAAGCCTCGGACGAGGACGTCATCGCTGCGGCCCAAGCGGCCCATATCGATCACTTTGTCCGCACGCAGTCCGAAGGATATGACCTGGTGCTCAATGAGGAAACCTCGAACATTTCCCAGGGGCAGATGCAACTTTTGACTATTGCGCGGGCGATGCTGGCTAATCCCAAGATGCTCATCTTGGACGAGGCCACCAGCTCGGTGGATACCCGCACTGAGGTATTGATCCAGCAAGCGATGGATCGGCTTATGCAGCACCGGACCAGTTTCATCATCGCGCACCGGCTTTCGACCATCCGCAACGCCGATCTAATTTTAGTGATGAACGAGGGCGACATCGTGGAGCAGGGCACACATGAGGATTTGCTGGCGCGCGATGGTTTCTACGCGCAACTGTACAACAGCCAGTTCGATGTTCCAGCGGAGGTCGCCGTGGCGGCTTAGCTGCCTACGATCAGAGCTGTTGGAGGGGCTGCTGTATGGGCGAAACCGGCATACTACTGAACGAGAATGTCCAGTATGCAGGGTTTTTATAGGAGTATTGAACCTTTTGAGCTATTTATGCGACTATATTTGGCAGACAGTGTGAATTATATAGTGTAAAAGGAGGAAGAAATATCGGAGCAAATGGAATATACGCAGTTTCGGTTACAGGCAGTACAGAAGTTAAGCGAGGTGGCGTTACCGTATGCAGGGTTTTTATAGGAGTATTGAACCTTTTGAGCTATTTATGCGACTATATTTGGTAGACAGTGTGAATTATATAGTGTAAAAGGAGGAAGAAATGTCGGAGCAAATGGAATATACGCAGTTTCGGTTACAGGCAGTACAGAAGTTAAGCGAGGTGGTGTTACCGTGGCTTCTGGCGGTTTTC